>SUTG01000062.1 GCA_015063035.1 Methanobrevibacter olleyae | reverse complement strand
AATCTTAACCAACCTCGGTCTTTGGGACAAACTTGAATCCAAATTCTCTTTAGGTACTGACGTAACTGCAGTATTGAACCAAGTAGGTCAAGGATCTGCTGAAGCTGGTATTGTATATGCTACTGACGCTAAATCCACTGATGATGTAAAAGTCATTTGTGAAGCTCCTGAAGATGCATTAGACACTCCTTGTATATATCCTATAGCTCAAATCAAGGATTCTAAAAATGCAGATGCTGCAAAAGCATTCATGGATTTCTTGCAAACCCAAGAAGCTAAAGACAAGTTCGTTGAATACGGATTCACTCTTCACGAGTAAATTCAGTATCTATTATTCATGTGAATAAGAAGTAATATTAAATTAGTTTTTAATAGTGTTTAATATTGGATTATTCATGTGAATAATCACTTTTTTTTAAAATTTTTAGTTAATATTAAATCATTCGTGTAAAAATAAAGTTTTAATTAATACATTATGGATTTATTATGCAAATATTAATAAGAATTAAAAAGAAATATATTATCTATCATATCGATGAATGATTTAATATTAATTAAGGAGAATATTCATGACAGACTGGTCCCCAATTTTCATCTCAATGAAAACCGCAAGCTTATCAATTTTCATAACCTTCTTTGTAGGTTTGATTGTTGCTTGGGGTCTTGTGAAGATGAAAAACGACACTGGAAAAATTCTATTGGACGGCATATTCACATTGCCTCTTGTATTGCCGCCTACTGTAGTGGGTTTCTTTTTATTATGGATTTTTGGTGTCAGAGGACCTATAGGAAGCTTTTTTTTAGACTTTTTTGCATACAAAATAGCTTTCTCATGGCCTGCAACAGTAATTGCAGCAGTAGTGATGTCTTTTCCATTGATGTACCGTTCTGCTAGAGGTGCATTTGAGCAAATCGATCCCAACCTATTGGATGCTGGCCGTACATTGGGGATGTCAGAATGGAAGATCTTCTGGAAAGTTGCTTTTGCAAATGCATTGCCTGGAATACTCAGTGGTGGAATTCTTGCTTATGCACGTGGTTTAGGTGAGTTCGGTGCTACCGCTATGCTTGCAGGAAATATTGCAGGACAAACCAGAACACTTCCTATGGCGGTTTACTCAGAAGTGGCTGCAGGTAATATGGGAGAAGCATTTGGATATGTGGTATTCATTGTTTTCATTGCATTCATAGTGATTTTCATAATGGATTATGTCACTTTGCGTAAGGAAAAGCAATGGAGATATGATTGAAATAATTATTAAAAGATTGAGTTCTGCTAATTAAACTATTATATTGATTCTATTTTTATATTCACGAGGAAGGATTATGAGCAATAAGATGTTAAAGGTAAATATCCAAAAGGAACTTAAGGAATTTGACTTGGATGTTGATTTTGAATTGAAAAACAAGCGTTTAGGTATTCTTGGTCCTTCCGGCTGTGGAAAGAGCATGACATTGAAGTCCATTGCAGGTATTGTGAATCCTGATGCTGGATTCATTAGCTTAAATGACACTGTTTATTTTGATTCAAGCAATAAGACTAACCTAAAGCCTCAAAAAAGAAATGTGGGATACCTATTCCAGAATTATGCACTGTTTCCAAACATGACTGTAGAGGAAAACATTGCAATTGGATTAGGTAAGGATTATGATGAGAATCATTTATCTGAAATCATTAAGCGTTTTCATTTGAATGGCCTTGAAAAGAGACATCCTCGTCAATTGTCTGGAGGTCAGCAGCAAAGGGTTGCATTGGCTCGTATAATGGCCTATGGCCCTGATGTGATCTTGTTGGATGAGCCTTTCAGTGCTATGGACACTTTTCTAAAGGAGCAATTGCGTCTTGAACTTCTAAATTCCCTTGAGGATTTCGATGGATTTTCCATTATGGTTACCCATAATCGTGACGAGGCATTCCAGTTTTGTGATGAGCTTATAGTATTGGATAAGGGCAAGATCATTGCAAAAGGGGAAACCTATCAAATATTTGAAGATCCTGGAAAGGTTCAGGTAGCAAGGCTTACAGGATGCAAGAACATCTCTAGAATTGAAATCATTGACGATTATCATGTAAGGTCATTGGACTGGGGACTTGAGTTTGAAGTTTCCCAAAAGGTTTCAGAGAAGATTACCCATATTGGAATAAGGGCTCATGATTTCTCTTTTGCGGAGGAGGATGAATTGAATGCATTTGATACAGTAGGTTCATCTAAGATAGAAATGCCTTTTGAGTGGGAAATAACCTTGGCAAATGGATTGTGGTGGAAATATGACAAGCAGATTCATGAGCATGAATTTGTCATTCCGGATTACATTAAAATTGATCCTAAAAACATTATTCTATTGGAAGAGTAGTTTAATTGCTCTTTATTTTTCATTTATCCTATTTTTTAAATTATATTTTTAAACTTTTTTTATTTTTAGCTTTTTTTTTTAAAATTTAACTTATAATTTCATCTAATTTTCTTTAATTTTTTTCATAAATTCCTTTCTTTTTGTCTTAATCTTTTTAAACTATTAAAAATATAATTTAAACTATAATGTTTATATAAAAAATTTATAATGAAAATTAGGAATTTTATCAATGATAGTTTTAAGCAAAAAGAAAAAGACTTGGGAAATGTATCCTATTGGAAGTCCTAAAGGGGCTCTCAATACAAAACGAAAGCCTGAATTCATAGGTGTATTGAAGTTTAAGGAAAATGATGAGGATAAGTCCATTTCCATAAACCGTTTTGTAGTGAAGGATGAAAAGGAAGACAAGCTCTATCCTCCTTCAAAAGCAATGAATCTATTGCGTTCTCAAGCTGTTTTCTTGGCAGACAAGGATGAAAGGCTGGAGGCTTTCCTAAAGCAAAACAACATCAAGGTCAGATTCACAAACATCTGCCAGCATTGCAGCTTTGAGGGGGAAGTCACCATAATCAATTCAGACTTTTCATACCTATATCATGATCAATTGATCTGCAAGACCTGTGCAGAGAATACAATCAAAAGGGAGCTTCAGCTTAGGGGATACGACAAGAAGGTATTCAGGAACTTCAAGAGAGTGCTTGAAAAGACAGGCAGTCTTGATGACGTTTTGGAAATGCTTTCACCAAGATTTGACCCATTGGCACACACAGACTTGACATTGTTCGATAGGGTCAAGGTCCATGACGATAAGATTCCTAAAATAGCCATGACAAGGCTTAAGATACCTGAAGAGTTCAAGCAAGTTATATTAAAAGAGAAAAACGATTATCTTCTGCCAGTTCAATATTTAGCGATTAGGGAAGGATTATTAAAAGGTGAAAACCTGCTGGTAGTTTCAGCAACAGGCAGTGGAAAGACATTGGTTGGAGAGCTTGCAGGTATTCCAAAGGCATTGAACGGTAAGAAATTCCTCTTTTTAACCCCACTTGTAGCCCTTGCTAACCAGAAGTATAGGGATTTCAAAAAGAGATACGAACCTTTAGGTCTAAAGGTAGCAATTAAAGTGGGAATGAACCGTATTAAAGCTAAAGGAGAGCTTAAGTTACCTAATTCAAATATTAAGGATGCAGATATTGTTGTCGGTACCTATGAGGGAATAGACTTCATGCTAAGGGCTGGAGATTCTGACGCATTGAATGAATTGGGGCTTGTTTTGATAGATGAGATCCATACCATTTCAGATGAGGAAAGGGGACTTAGATTAAATGGATTGATCAAAAGGATTGAACACATTTTCCCTAAGACCCAAATAATAGGATTATCCGCTACAATCAAGAATCCTCAGGACTTGGCTAATGACTTCAATATGAAGCTTGTCCAGTACAAGGAGCGACCTGTTCCTCTTGAAAGGCATATTGCCTTTGTAAGGGGAGATGTCCAAAGAGGGATAATCATGAGAAAACTGGTCCAGAGGGAGTATTACAGCACATCATCTAAAGGATTCAAGGGCCAAACACTGATATTTACAAACTCAAGAAGAAAAACCCACAGAATAGCTAATTTCCTATCTGGAAAGGGAATCAACGCTTCAGCATATCATGCTGGATTGTCCTACTTCAAGAAGGAAAAGATTGAAAAGGACTTTTCCAAAGGCAAGATTGCAGCAGTGGTTACAACTGCAGCACTTGCAGCAGGTGTGGATTTCCCAGCATCTCAAGTCATTTTCGAATCATTGCTTATGGGTAACAAGTGGATCACCCCTAACGAATTTTCACAGATGTTAGGTAGGGCCGGTAGGCCAACATATCATGACAGAGGTGTGATTTATCTTATTCCAGAGATTGGCAGTGAGTTTGACAATGAAACTGAAGAGCTTGTTGCACTTGAACTTCTTGAAAGTGATGTTGAGGATATTTTCGTTGATTATACAGAGGATGGATCACTTGAACAGATACTTGCAGATATATCATCAAAGTCCTTAAGGAAAGTGAAGGATGTCGAGGAATTCTATCAAAATATTCCAGTTCCAATGGATATAAAGACAGCACTTGATGAACTTGAAGATAAGGATGCAATACAGATACATGCAGACGATACTATAGATACAACTCGCTTCGGTAGAGCAGTTGCAATGTCATTTTTATCTGTTGATGATGGGGTAATCATTAAGGATTCCATCAATGATCCAAATTACTTAAGCTATTATTATAAAAAGCCATTCTTTAAGACTAATCTTAAAGAGCTGAGCTTATTATCTGAAAAGATTGATGAGGATAATGAGAACGCTTTAAAGAAAAACAAGAAAATTAGGAATAGGTCTAAGTCTAAAGACAGTTCTAAAAATAATAAAGATAAGAAAGATAAGAAAGAGTCTAAAGAAAGGGATAAGAAGGATAAAAAGGATAAAAAGGTCAAGAAGGATAATAAGAAGAAAAACAAGACTAAAACAGATAAAAAGAACAAGAATAAGTCTCATAAATCTAAAGATAATAAGATTAAGGAAAAATCCATTAAGCCTAAGGAAGATAAACCTAAAGAGTCTCATGATAATGAAAGCTCTGGAATTAAGTTCATTGTTGAAGAGAATGTGGATGAAAAGCCAGTTCCTAAAAAGGAGACTAAAAAGGAATCTAAAACCAGCATGTACATTGACAATATTGCTGATTATTTCAATGGACTGAATCAATCTAAAGACTATAAGTCTTCAAATAATAAGGATTCTCCTTCATCAAATAAAAAGAATGATTACAAATCATCTAAAAAGGATAATAAGTCAGATGTAATCTATAATAAGAAGACTTCAAATAAGTCTAAGAGCAAGAAAAATAAGAAATCTGTAGCTGTCAGAGAGATTAAGTTTAAGGAAAACATCTTTGCAGATATTCATGAAAAGATGACAAAGGGTGAGGTCAATTCAAATTACCTATTGAAGGTCCAGTCAATAGCTCTTGATTTGGAATTGTTTGAAAATGCCTATTTGGCTCCTGTTGTTCATAAGCAAATAATCAGCGCATTGAAGATGAACTTTTCAACAAGGTTGTTTGCTGAATCCACTTTGGATATAATCTCATCTGGGGAAGCCATTTCAAAGATTGACAAGAAATTCCAGGATGCATTGCTTAAGATTCAAATAGATTTCCTAAGATGTGATTGCAATGAAAGGCCATTTTGCGAATGCCTGCAAAGGGGAATTTCATATTACATCATCAATCAGAGATTGAATGGAAAGGATCCAATTGACATCTCAAACTCTCTTTTAAAGGAATATCAAATCCAAACATACCCTGGAGACATATTCTCCTGGCTTGATGCATATGTAAGGAATCTGGATGCAATAAGAAGAATAGCTAAGGCATTTGGACAAAAGGATATTGTGCAAGTATCAGAAAAATTGATGAAAATAGTCGAGTCTGGAAAATAATTAAAAATTGTATTTTTAGAAATTTCCAATTGCAAAAAAATAAAAAAAGAGAAAGGGTTAATTAAATAGTTTTCTTTAATTATCCATTGCTTATGAAGAATCTTAAAAGTCTTGCTAGGATGTCAGGGTTGTCATCAGAGCTTGAGCTTGAATAATAGCTTGAACTTGAATGGGAATTGTCTGAATTGAATAGCTTGCTCATTCCCTTATCAATCATTTCAGACCAATCGCTGCCATCGCCATTTTGACTGCTGTATTTATCACCGTTATTATCAGAATCAAAAAATGAGAATAGGCCGCCTCCATTTTCTGAACTGTCTAAATATCCGTTGTTGTTTTTGTCCTCATCGTAATCGCTGGCTACAATCCAATCTGAAAGACCGCCAGTCATAGAATAAACTGCACTGCTTGCAATTAAAGCAATAAAAGCTACAACAATGTATACCATAAACTTTGCTTTCTTATCTTCCATGATTTCACCTCGATGATAAATTGTATTTTTTTGATTCCGCTTGATAATTTTTAAATGGTTATTTTAGATTATACTAATTTTCACATTATCGTTTCATATAAATCTTATCAAGATTAATATTATATCATTAAACATATAAATGTTTATGTTAATAATATAAAATAATTAATATAAAACATTTTCTAATAATCAAAAATCTTGAATCGATACTATGAAAACAATAGCTAAATCCTTCCAAACATCAATTGACATTAAGAAATCCCAATTCATTTGCAGACTTTTTCCTGCACAGAATGAAAAGGAAGCAAAAGAGATCATAGCCAGGATTTCTGATGAATATAAGGATGCAACACATAACTGCACTGCATATGTGGTCAGCGATGGGGAAGGGTTTGATGATGATGGAGAGCCTGGAGGAACTGCAGGAAGGCCAATGCTAAATGTATTGAAGAAGAATGAGATGGAAAACATTGTAGCTATTGTAACAAGGTATTTCGGTGGAATCAAGCTTGGTGCAGGTGGTTTGGTTCGGGCTTACAGCAAATCAGTTCTTGAAACACTTTCAATTGCTGAGATTGTTGATATGGAACTTTATGAGATATTTAAGTTTTCTTTTGAATACCAGCACATCAAGACAATTGACAATGAGATAAGGGCTAAGAATTTGGCAGTTGTTGATAAGCAGTATGAAGCAAATGTGATTTATTTTGTAGCTTCCAATAATCATGACATGATAAGGAATATTCAAGAAAAATTAGCTAATGAAGTAAAAATAGAGCATTTAGGAAGCAGATTTTTAGAGAAAATAGATTAATTTTTTAACAATTTCAAATCTTTTTTTTTTAAAATTTTTCAATATTGCTTTAATTTAATTGAGTTAAAAAGTTTAATAAAAAAGAAAAAAAATATAGAAAAATTTTTCAATATTGCTTTAATTTAATTGAGTTAAAAAGTTTAATAAAAAAGAAAAAAAGTATAGAAAAATTTTTCAGCATTTCTTTAATTTGATTAAGTTAAAAAGTTTTATAAAAAAGAAAAAAGTATAGAAAATAATTTAAAATAAATTATAATCTATATTCAGTATCATCCCAGTCTTCATTTGTAGCAGGTATTTTGGTAAATATTGCAGTTAAACCAAGCAAAATGACTGTAAGTATTCCAAATACAATCAATTGATCAGTGGAACCGTTGCTGATTACGTCATAGACTCCACCAATCCATACTATTGTAATGAATATCGGCAAAATGTATTTCACTATAACTACCCACCATTTTCCTAATTTGATGGTCCTGCTGCGTTCATTTAAAACCGGAATGATCTCTTCGCATTTAAATATCCATGCAAATACCACACATTCAAATATTACCCCTAAAAGGATAGCTATTTGGTTAATGTAAGCGTCAACATATCCTAGCAATGTTCCACCATATGCGGTAGCATACATCATTGAAAGTGCAGCACCAATCAAGCAGAGAGTAGTCATGGTTTTCTTACGGGACCATGTGAATTTGTTTTGAATACTGAATGCCAATGGCTCGATTGTGGATAATATGCTTGTAAGTCCTGCAAGATAGACTGTTATGAAAAATAGCGGTCCGATAATCAGTGCATAGTCACCTAATACATTCAGGACTGTTGGATATGCTACAAATACGAGTCCTGTTCCTTGAGTTACAAGGTCAGCTATAGCTGTACCGCTTTGAAGAGACATGTAACCAAGGATTGAGAACACTCCTAAAGCACAGAAGTTCTCGAATGCACAGTTTGCAAATGCAATGGATAATGTATTGGTGATCAAGTCACCGTCTTCACCTGTATAGCTTGCATATGTAAATGCAATACTCATTCCTAAACTTAATGAGAATATTATCTGACCGAATGCTGCCATCCATATATTGAAGTCAAGCAATAAACTCCAATCCGGTGCGAAAAGCTCATTCAAACCTATCATTGCACCAGGCAAGGTCAATGAGAATGTTACAATGGCAATCATTATGATAAAGAGCAAAGGCACTAGTATCTTACTTACCTTTCCTAGCCCTTCCTTCAAGTCCTTATGGGAAATGAACCATACGATTGCCCAGCTTATGAGCATTGCAATTGCTATTACAGGAATAAAGTTGCCTATTCCGCTAACTGTTTCACTTGATTGCAATAAGCTTGTTGCAAAGAAGGCATTCGGGTCTGCTCCCCATCCCTTAAAGAAACTTAAGATAATGTATATTCCATCCCATCCAAGTATGCATGAATAATAGATCATTATGATGAATACTGAGACAGGAAGCATCCATCCTAAGAATTCGGCTTTGCTATTTATCTTTCGGATAGCCTTAGGAAAGGATGATTTGAAATTATATCCGACACCATATTCCAAGATTAAAAATGGGACTCCCATCAGCAATATTGCAACGATATATGGAATGTAGAATGCTCCTCCACCATTGCTGTATAAAACGTATGGGTATCTCCATATGTTTCCAAGTCCTACAGCAGAACCTACCATTGCCAAAACAAATGATAGATTACTGCCCCATTCGTTTTTATCACTCATAAAAAATCACAAAATTATTTGATAAATAAATTAAATTGAAAAATAGAATAAATTTCTAGTTCTTCTTAAAATCGCTTAAAGCTTTGATTTTAAATTTTTTCTAGTTCTTCTTAAAATCGCTTAAAGATTATATTTAAAGATTTTTAAGATTTTTTTATCTAAAATTAATTTAATATTATAATATATTGCATTCAAGATATAAAAACTATACTGTGTTATCTATTCATTATTATTCGTGATTGATTTGATGATTGATTTCATTATTTTAGCAAAACATTATTAAAATAAAGTACATAAATAAATTTATATAACTTTAATTTGAAATAAAAAATACTATAAGATTTTAAGGTGCTGGTTTTGAAAATCAAAAAAAGATATTTCCTAAAGAAAAAGAAAGTGAAAGCCATTAAGGAAGAGCTTGGAGATTATGGTTCTTTCATCAACAATAAGGACACTCTTGAAATGTTAGAAGCAGAGGATTACGACTTCATTTTAGTCAATGGGGAGCCTTACATCATCATGATCAACGGCAAGCCATACCCAACTCTAAAGGCTGCATTGAATATGGAATTGGACAGCAAGGTAGTTGTAGTGGATATGGGTGCAGTAAGGTTTGTAACCAAAGGTGCAGATGTAATGAGTCCCGGAATTGTTGATGCAGACGAATCCATTGCTGAAGATGATGTTGTAATCATCGTTGAGGAAACCCACAACAAGCCTTTAGCAATGGGAATCGCTTTGATTTCAGGTCCGGAAATGGTTGAAAATTCAGAAGGAAAGGCTATCAAGTCACTCCATTACGTTGGAGATGCAATTTGGAACTTGGAAGTGTAAATATTGTTTAATAGCTATTTAACTTTATTTTAAGATAAGATTTAGCTATTGCTATTATTTTCATTTATTTATTTTATTTATTTTATTTATTTAAGTGATATTATGGTTGAATTGAGAGTAAACGCTGGAAATGTTAAGAATCCTAATGTTCATAAGATAGGCATAATTGCACTTGGGTCACATCTTGAAAATCATGGTCCTGCACTTCCTATTGATACAGATGCTAAAATAGCTTCATACATTGCTTTCAAGGCTGCTTTGGAAAGCGGTGCTAAATTCTTGGGAGTCATTTATCCTGCTCATGAGATTAAGGAGATCAATCATGGAATACATGTTTCATTGGATGACTTGACAGATGAAATTGTCAATGTATTGAAATCAGCAAAGAAATTTTTGGGAATCAGCAGTGTAGTCATTGT
>SUTG01000061.1 GCA_015063035.1 Methanobrevibacter olleyae | reverse complement strand
ATAAATTAAAAAAATAAGGATAATAATGTAATTTATCGTTTAAAAAAGTTCATAAATTAAAAAAAATAATGAAATAATAAAAAAAGAAGAAAATAAATTTATTTAAGATTAATTCGGCTTTTTCTATTTAAATAAATTTATTGTTTTTCAATTAAAAATATAAAAATCTAATTTTAAATTAAAATAATAATAAAATAGTTTTAAATGGAAAAAATCCATTTAAACCATTTATTTTAATTATTTTAAAATCTTTTTAACGGTGTTGGATTTGACCCAAATCTTTTTAGATCTGTATCTTACTCCAATGTAGCCTGGTTTAAGTCTTAGGATTTGGCTTGAATAGCTTTCACCGTTGATGTCAAAGATTACAATTTGACCTACTTTTAGTTCAAACAATGTTCCGTTGATGTATACTTCTTCAACATCGGTTTTAGCCTTGTGCATCATCAATCTTTTTTGACCTTCTTCTACAGGCTCTTCAGCAGGAGCAGCTCTTCTTGTACGTTTGGATTTAGCTTTAGCTTCAGACCTTTTGCGGAGTTCTTCTTCGCTAATTCCTTTTGATCCTAAAATCTTTTTAGTGTTTTCTGCTCTGCGTACTTTCTCTTTCTCCTTAGCTTCTATCTTTTCATAGTCCTCTTTAGTGTAGACATTTGCATCTTTTTCAGCTGTTTCATCAGTTACATCCTCGAAGGAATCAGACAATTCCTCATCATCGGTTTTATTGTAGGATTCCTTATTGATTTCCTTATAAATCTTGTCTACATCCTCATTTGGTTGAGTTTTTGCTAAGTCTCTTTCCTCTTCATGGATAGGAGTGATTGTAATTGTATCTCCAATGTATTCAATTCCATCTCCTAAGTCTTGAGCATAATCATCAGGAACAATATCAACTTTTGTTTCTACAACAGTTGGCTGTTGTGGAGCATTTGCTTTTCTGAAGTTTCTGATGGATTTGATTGCACTGTTAATCAATTCATTTCCTGTAGATAGTTTTTCTTCATTTCCTGAATTGATTGTGACAAAGTCATTTTCAGGACTTTCATCAACTTCAACTTGCTCTTCCTTATTTAAGAGGATATGCAAATCATCATGATAGGAATCTCCTGCATTTTGGGAAGTTTCTTCAGCTTTAGGAGTTTCGCTAAGTTCAGTTTTAACTTCTTCCACTTCAGCTTCTGCTTTTGCTTCTTCCTTAGCTTCAGATGCTTGTTTGATCTTTTCAATAGTGGTTCCGATATCCGGAGTTTCAGATTTCTCTTCCTCAGACATTTTCTCTTTAACCGCTTCAATGTCTTCAGCTGAAATATCTGCTAATTTCTCTTCAACATCTTCTTTTGCTTTTTCAATCTTTTTGATTAAATCCGCAGTGTCTGCTTCAGCTTTTTGAACGATTTCATCTTTTTCTTCACCTTCAGCTTCTACAGTCTCTTCTGCTTTAGCTTCCTCTTCAATTTTTGCAGATTCCTTAATTTCTTCAATGGTTTCAGCAGGCTTTACAGACTTAACTACTTTTACAGTGCCTTCCCCTTCTTCAACAACTAAGCTATTAGCTTCACCGGAGATGAATTCCTTTTGCTTTTCAGTCATTGGAACTTGACGAGCTTCAGGCTGTTTCACTGCTTGTCTTGCACTGTTAATGGTTGCAGTATGTTCTGGTTTAATAGGTTCTTGGAAAGATTTAACCTCTTCTTCCTTATCCATTTGGGTTTTTACTCTTTCAGGGGTTCTAGGAACCTTTTTAGGAGCAGGTGCAGGTTTTCTAACTCTTCTAGCTTGTTTTTTAGGAGTTTCATCCATTGCTTTTGCTCTTTGTCTCAATAGAGCGGTTGTTCCACCTACATCTCCATTTTCAACATCATCAATAGTGTTTGCATATAATTGCGCTTCACTTAAGTTAGCACGATTTCTGTTTCTAGCTTGTCTGATTCTTTTACGTTTTTCATTGTCATAGTCAGCTTTAGTGCTATTGATGAATTCTTCTAGTCTCTCTTCTTCATTATCTTTTTCCTTATCTTTATAATACAATTTAACAATTATTATGGAAATTATTCCAATAACCGCTATAAGAATAAGCAATATTGCTGTTATCTCTTTCATTTTTTCACCGAATTAATCTTATTTAAATGTTTATTAGCTCTATAATCAAATATTTTAGAATAATATGATGTGATATAGAACAAAATGTAAGTCTAATATAGGACAATTTAACTAAGTCATACATTATCTCATAGTATTATATGTATATCTTTTTTATTTTATTTATACATTAGTTTTAATTTTTCCCATGTGCAGTTTTTCCATCACATCTTTTTTTAAAAATTTTCATTTTTTTCATGTTTTCCAATATAAGAATACACAATTTTAAATAATATATTTAATAAATATTTAGTTGTTAAATAGTTAGAAATCTCGTTAGAAATTATTAATTAAGTTAATTTTAAAGATTTTAGTTTTTAAAAGAGGATTATTTTAATTATGATTTGGTGTTTTAGATTTATTAAATAATGATTTTAATTATTTAAATTACTTAAATTATTGTCTGAGGTAAAAACATGGTTAAAATTAATGAAAACTATCTTTTATTGCAAAACAGTTATCTTTTTGTCGAAGTAAATAGGCGTGCAGCTAAATACATGGAAGAAAATCCAGAAAAAAACGTTATTAAAATGGGTATTGGAGATGTAACAAAACCTTTAGTTCCTACTGTAATCAATGCATTCAAGGATGCTGTTGATGAAATGGCTGATGGCGAAACATTTATGGGTTACGGTCCAGAACAAGGATATGACTTTTTAGCTGAGGCTATCATTAAAAATGACTTTAATAAATGGGGAGTGGACTTGGACCTTGATGAGGTGTTCATTTCCGATGGTGCAAAATGTGATACCGGTAACATCCAGGAAATATTTGCATTGGATAATGTGATTGCAGTAACTGACCCTGTTTATCCAGTATATGTTGACACCAATGTTATGGCAGGAAGGTCAGGCAACATTAAAGATGATGGAATGTATGAGAATATCGTTTACCTTCCTTGCACAGAAGAAAATGACTTCGTTCCGGAACTTCCTTCAGAACCAGTGGATTTAATCTATCTCTGTTTCCCAAACAACCCAACCGGAACCACTTTAACAAAAGACCAATTGGCTAAATTTGTAGAGTACGCTAAGGAAAATGACGCTCTTATCCTATTCGATGCAGCGTATGAAGTATTCATCACAGAAGATGATGTTCCTCACACAATCTATGAAATCGATGGTGCAAAGGAAGTTGCTATTGAATTCAGAAGCTTTTCAAAAACAGCAGGATTCACTGGTACACGTTGCGCTTACACAGTTGTTCCTAAGGATATCAAGATCAAGGATTCCGAAGGCAATGAGCAATCCGTAAATGCATTATGGAACAGAAGACAAACCACTAAGTTCAATGGTGTTTCCTATCCTGTCCAAAAGGCTGCAGAAGCGGTTTACACTGAAGAAGGGCAAAAGGAAATCATGGCAAACATTGAATATTACTTGGAAAACGCTAAAATCATTCGTGAAAGCTTATCTGATATTGGATTGAATGTTTACGGTGGAGTGAACTCCCCTTACATTTGGGTAAAGACTCCAAACGATATGGAATCTTGGGACTTCTTCGATTTGCTCTTGGAAGAGGCCAATATTGTAGGAACTCCAGGTTCCGGATTCGGTCCAAGCGGTGAAGGTTACTTAAGATTAACTGCATTCAACACTTTAGAAAACACTAAGGAAGCTATGTCTAGAATCTCTAAATTATCATTCTAGACCCTTTTATTTTTATTTTTTTAAATTTTTATTGGTGAAAAAAATGGAAGTTAATTCTTTTTTAATTGAAGAAAATGATGATTTACAGGATTTATTCTCTAAATACGGTGCTTTGGCATTGGAAAAGCAGGAAATATTATCAAGCATAGTTGGAAATGCTGAACCTGAATTGGATATCGAAAAGGGAATTGTCAGATTTGGTGAAAAGGAATTTCCTATTCAATTGATCGGATTCTTGGATCCTGATGAGGATACCTGGTCCTGGGCATGGGATAATGAGGATATAGGTTTTCCAGAAGAATTGATTGAAGAGGCAAAGGCAGTAAAGGAATTTGGTCAGGAACAGAATGTTCCCCAATTTTCTGAAAATGTCTTTTCAGCAAACTTGAGTGAAGCTCATATTTTGACTATGACAGTATCTTCCCTCTTTAGCAATGATGCATATTGTGCTGTTAATTATGGGGGATTTGTCTTCTTTGTAACCATTGAGTCTGATGAGATAGGGATTACTGATGACATTGACGTATTTGCAAATGTCATTAATGATTTCCATCGTAAGTTTGAAGTGAATCATTTAAAGGCTTTGAGAGGTTATGCTGAAATTAAAGGTTATGAATACAAGTATAGAGATGAGTTTTGTGTTGTTAAGATTGGAGACGACACAATAGTTGTCACTTTGACTGAAAGAAAAAACATTTATACCATTAAAATCATTAGAGCTTAATGATTTCACTTTTTTATTTTTTATTTTTCTACTTTTTTTATAATTTTCTTATTATATATCTAATTAAAGTCTATGGGTGTTATTATGGATAATGAACTGATTGATGAGATCAATTATGAAATCCTGCTATTGATTAAAATTGGATTTTATGGTGATGATGAGATTTTAGAGATAATTGATGATGAGTTTATTGAAGAGGATATTTCTAAGGATCTTATTTCAAATCTTCTTTTGGAAAATAAGGAAAATTTAGATGAACCGAAAGAGGATTCAGATGATTTTATCAAATTAAGCAAGGCCTTTGATGATTTGACAAGGGAAAAGATCATTTCCATTCATAATGCAGGTTATGATATTGAGGAAGGAATTCAGGATTCATTTGAATTGTTTACACATTTGAGAAACAATAAGTATGAACCTATAGGATTTTGTTTCTATACCTTTGAAGACATTGAAAATGCAATTGAAGAGAATTCATTGAATATTGCATTTGGCGATTTTGAGTATGATGAGGAAAAAGGCTTAAAAATAGCTGAAAAGATTGTTAAAACCTTAAAGGATTATGGTTTTGAAATCAATTGGGGCCAATCAGTAGATGAAATAATTGAAATAGAGAATTTCAATTGGCAAAAGCGATATGATGGAAAGGATTATTCCATGGACGGAGCCCTTGAGGATTTTATTAGATTAAGCAGTGAATAAAATGAATAATAAGTCAAAAGAGATTATTGAAGATGCCATTTCCCAGGGAAAATGGACTTGGCTGGAAATAGATGACAATTCAAATTCACTTTATCTGGAATTTGAGAATCTCAAATTATCATCCAGGCCGATTATAGACAATTCATATAGGGGAGAATTAGCCATTCGATTTGGTCAAAACATTTATTTGGCATTGTTCTTTAATGAAAATAAAAATCTTGATTTCTTAAGATTTGATGAAGATTACTTGAATCACTTGTTAAATTCCTATGAATATCTCTCTTTAAGATATCCCTATTTCTATCAGGAATTTTCAAAAAAAGTCAATGGATTCAAATTTCAAAATCATGATTACTTAAAGGAAATTACAGGAAAATACAAGTTTAAAAAGGTTTTTGCAGATAAAAGAAATGGGAATGAGAATTATGATTTCCTATTGTCCTTTGAATGTGAAGAAATAGCCATTGCAGTAGGTGGAGACTATATAAATTTCTTCAATGATTTTGAAGCGTTGGATGATGAGGAGATCAAAAGGGTTTCAAATACTTGGATGATGTATTATTTGGATTACTGGAACAAGAAGGGAACAGATAATGAGTATGATGAAGATCCTCTTTGTGAGGAGTTTCCTCTAAATGGTGTATGATTTTGATTATCTTGTGAAGAATTTCTCTAAAGTAAGCGTTTTGGTGAATTTATGGAACAATTGAAAAAAGGTTATGACTATTTGGAAGAAAACAGCCATTTCTTTGGAGAAGTGCCGAATAGGCATGCAGTAGAGATTGCTGACTATAAGTTCTTCTGGGATGCTACAGATGAACTGGCTCCTTTTGGATGTGAAGAGGCCTATATTGCATTTTGCGAAATATCCGAGTGGCTAAGTGAAAATCCAAAAACTCCAATAATCGAATGCTTCATATGGATTTTAGAGTCTTGGGATTTGGAATTGGAAGACTTTAACGATAATATCATTGAAAGTGAAAACATATTGAAAATCATTCAGGATATGGATTTTTATGAGGAATTGATGAGTTTGGATTATACAATAATCGCGACTGGTTTTGGACAATTGATTCTTCAGGGAAAAATTGATGAGAGTGTAAAGAACATTATTCAATTGTCCATTTTGCGTCAAATGAATTCACATGTGTTGGATGCATTTTTAGGAAGCAATGAGCAATTCAAATATGAGAGATACTTATATCTTCAAAAGCTATTGGAAATATTGGAAGATGCTTAAAAATCTTCAATTTACTATCTATTTTTTTTATTTTTTGATACTTAATAATCTTCAATTTGCCTTCTATTTTTTTTATTTTTCTATTATTTTGTATATTTTTTTCAAGCTATTTTTTTAAAATTTTCATTCATGATAATATTTATTAATGTTAAAAAATAAAATATATATGGTTATTGAACTATTTATTTTAACTTAAATAGTTTAAAATGAACTTTTCTATAAACTATATTTAACTATATTTAACTATACTAACTACTAAAATTAATAAAATTAGTAAAAAATTGAAATTAATTAAACTAACTAAAAATTATATTTAAAAAGGAGACTTTAAATGACTTGTAGTATACTAGTTGGTGGAGCTTGGGGAGATGAAGGTAAAGGAAAATGCATCACCTACCTTTGTGATAAGGATAAACCAAGCATTATTGCTCGTGCAGGTGTTGGACCAAATGCAGGGCACTCCGTTGAATTCAATGGAGAAAAATATGGTTTAAGATTAACTCCGTCTGGTTTTGTTCATAAAGAAGCTAAGCTCATGATTGGTGCAGGAGTTTTAGTAAACCCAGATGTATTGTTTAAGGAATTTGAAGACTTGAAGAAATACGATGTAAAGGAAAGAATGTCTGTAGACCCTAGATGTGCTATAATCACTGAAGATCATATGTCTAGAGATAAGAATTCCGAACATTTGGCAAAAAAGATTGGAAGTACAGGATCCGGTTGTGGGCCTGCCAATTCAGACCGTGTAATGAGGTCAGTGGGTCTTGCAAAAGATGTTCCTGAACTTGAAGATTATATTGCTGATGTATCTCTTGCATGCAATGAATCTATTGAAAATGGAGAAGATGTATTCATTGAAGGTTCCCAAGGATTTGCACTTTCACTTTATTACGGTTCCTACCCTTTTGTAACCAGCAAGGACACCACAGCATCAACTTTTGCAGCAGATGTCGGTGTAGGGCCAACTAAAGTGGATGAGGTTATCAATGTATTCAAGTCTTACATTTCCCGTGTTGGAGAAGGTCCTTTCCCAACAGAAATGACTCAAGAGGAAGCTGAAAGCAAAGGTCTTGAGGAATACGGTGTTGTAACCGGAAGACGTAGAAGAATCGGTTACTTCGATATGGAACTTGCTAAGGAATCCTGCAGAATAAATGGAGCTACCCAAATAGCTTTAACCTGTGTTGATAAGTTATATGATTGTGCTCGCGTTCAGGATTACGGTCAATTATCAGCTGAAACCAAGGCTTTCATTTCAGAAATAGAACAAGAGACTGGTGTGCCGGTCACTATCATTTCAACTGGACCAGACTTAAAGGACACTATTGACTTAAGAAAAGAGTTATTATAATTCTTTTTTTTAGTTTTCTTACGTATTTTTGTTTTATTTTTTATTCTATTTTTTTCTTAATTTTTTTTATTATTTTTGTTTTTTTTATTCTATTTTTTTTTATTTTTTTTATTCTATTTTTTTTAATTATTTGCTTTTTGATTTTTTTTATTTTTTTAATTTTTAGAGTAACTTTATAATTCAAACTTTTTAAAAGTTTGAAAAAACTTTTCTTTTTCTTTTTTTATTTTTTTCAAATAGCTATTTTTTTAAGAAAGATTTAAACTTTCTTAATGGTTTTGTAATTTTCCATGAATTTGAATTTAATAAGCTTTTTAATTCCTTATCTTTTTTATTTATCAATTTATTTTTCTTTATTATCTCTTTATTTTTTAATTCAATTTCCTTTTGAAGTTTATCGCATTTTTCCATATTTTCTAAAGGTATTCTTTCAGATGTTGTTAATGGGGGACGATTTAATATATGTTCTAGGAAATTGTGTTCCCATCTCTTGAATAATTTCAGATTTTCAGTATCTAAATTGAAATGCTCAAATATCTCTTCAAAACTTGTGAATTCCCTAAACATCTTGTTGCTGTAAAAATGATAATTGAATGCCCTATAGAAAATATATTCTAAAGGTATTTGGAAATCATAAATCCATTCATAATCAATAAGGGTAAATTTTCCATCAATTATAAACATATTTCCCAAGATTATATCGAGATATGATCTTTCATGGCAATGGAATTTTATTTCTGATTTCTCCTTGAAGATTTTTAAGAACTCTTCAGTGGCATATTCGTCGCTTTCAAAGGAATTGTAAAACAAGGCATCGTATATGTCTTCTATCAATTCAAAGAATTTCTCCTTATCGTTTTTAGCAATAAAGTCAAGAATCATATATTCACAGGATTTTAGATTTATGAAATCATAATACAGGGAGCCATCTTTCAGTTTAGCATCCAGACATCTTATTTTTCCAATGTCATGTTTGCTTCCTTCAACCATTCTTTTAATGTGGTCAGTTGATTTTTCTGAAATAGGGGTTTTTGAGACTTTCCCATCAGACCAAATGATTGTATAAATGTTAAATTCATCTTTTCGTTGTGCGCCTATTTTAATAAAATCAATATTGTCTGTAGGATAATCCATATCTGAATTCCTGATTTCAACCAGGAATGAATTGGCGAAATATTGGGATAGGTTTTCCTTGGATAATGTCATATTCATTTTATTTTCATCAAAAAGGAGATATCTTTCCCTTGAAAACTCACAGGCTCCAGTGAATGGGATTTCATTTATCAATTTGTCAGTATTGACAAGTTCTGGGAATTCATGATCAGGATAGGTGTAAAAAAACTTATAATTGGAAAAACCTGCATTGAGCATAATGCTTTCAAGCTCATTTTTTGCAAATGTCCGAACATAATCCTCATTTTCATATTCATTGATTCCACTGAACAAGCGGTTTGTATGTTCCTCTTCATATCCTGCAAAGTATTTCAATCCTAAACGATTGCTTATAGCAAGCAATATTGTCCCATCCTCTTTTAAGAATCCTTTAAGATAGTTTAGATAGTCCACATAAGGGTTTTCAGATTCAACAAAGGATTTTGCATATTCAAAGACATTGCATAAAACGATATAATCAAATTTTTCATCCAGTTGGATATCACCGAAATCAGAAAGCAGGACAGTTGCATCTTCAGCTCTTTTGGAAATGAGATTGCATTTGGACTGGGTATCTTCAACTGCAACAACATGGTCAAGCTTTTTTGTGAATAATGAGCTTAATTGTCCATATCCTGCCCCTATTTCCAATAAGCTTCC
Source organism: Methanobrevibacter olleyae (assembly GCA_015063035.1). Taxonomy (GTDB): domain Archaea; phylum Methanobacteriota; class Methanobacteria; order Methanobacteriales; family Methanobacteriaceae; genus Methanobrevibacter; species Methanobrevibacter olleyae_A. Next base: position 526 of record SUTG01000061.1, on the reverse strand, counting down.
CTCTTTTTTAAATGGATACCATTGAAATAGGTTGTGTCTTATTGGAGAAAGGAAATAATGATATGGATAATAATTGTTTTCTCTAATGGCTTCAATATAATCTTGGCTTTCGCAAACAGCATCATATATTTTCTTTTCCAGACTCTCGTCTTCATATAACTTTTGAATATTCATATTAAAACCTTATTATATTAAAACCTTATTTATATTAAAAGCTTATTATATTAAAACCTTATTATATTAAAACTTTATTATGCCGTATCTCTCTTTTAAGCAACTTATTCTCCATATCCCTTTATTCGAAAAATATTATTTTATAAAGTTTAAAAAAAAGAATGATTAAATATTTAGATAAAAAATAAAAATAAAAAAAGAAAAAAAAGGTCCGATAATTAGTCGTTTGCTAAATTATCGAAGTATCCTTGGATGAATATGACTGGAGTTCCCTTATCTCCAGAACCACTTGTTAAGTCACATAATGAACCGATTAAGTCAGTCAATACTCTTGGAGATAAGGGAACTCCAG
>SUTG01000092.1 GCA_015063035.1 Methanobrevibacter olleyae | reverse complement strand
TTGCATTAACTATTCCAATAAATAGAAACATTAACATTATGAATAACATAATTTTTTTTGTCTTCTTATTTATCATAAAATCATTTTAATTATTGTTTTTATTTAATGAAAAACATTAATATTATAAAGTATATTCAATTATAAATAAATTATTTTCTGTTTTAATGGTTTTGATTATTATATAAATTTTTAATATTCTTCTAATATCTTTTCTGTTATTATTACAGCTGATTCCACCATTTTTGGACAAAACTCCGTGAATAGATTGTTATCCAATGCATATTGTATTCCCTCCTCTGTTGAAATGTCACATCCCAACAGAGTGTTACATATGTAAGATCCGTTTTCTTTTTTGAATTCATCCAGGAATCTGTCGCATACTTCATCTGATTTTATTTTACTGTCCATATCATCTATTCTGCTTTTTCCATATTTCAATCCTAATACCATTAATGCACCGGTACATGCTCCACATACTTCTCCTTTACGCATTCCACTGCCGAAACATCCACCAATTTTCAATGCATCCTCTTTACTGATACCATATTCCTCGGAAAATGCTGCAAAGACTGCCTGTGAACAATGAAATTTTTCTTCAAATAATTTTAATGCTACACTCTTATGACTCATAATATTATCCTCATAAATTTATTTAATCACGTTATATTTTCATAATATATCTTATAAATAATCATATTTAAATAATTTGAATAATCTTATTTAAATTTCTAATAAATTAAACTACAATATATATTTATATATATAGAATTAAAAAATTTATATCATGTTATTTAGATTTTTTAATCTATAATAATTTTTTCAAAAATAGGAGGTTAAAAATGATTAAAAAGAAAATTATAATATTTACATTAATATTATTAACTGTTTTACTAAGTATCAATCTAGCAAGTGCTACAGACATAGACAACAACCAAACAGCAGATAGCATCACACAAGAATCCATTATGCAAGAAACAAACGAAATACAAAACGACATTAGTGCTGACACCAAAGAAATAACCAAAAAGACAGATGATACTATTAAGGAAGCAAGTCCAACACAAGTTGATGTTAACAATTACAATGAATTGGTTACTCAAGTAAACAAGATCCAGCAGGGAACACAAAAAGAATACACAATAAACCTAAAACCAGGAAACTACAACGCAACAGCAAATATGACCTTAAAACAAAAAACGGAATCAATTATAACGTCAAAATCAACGGAAACAACATTACATTAGATGGACAAAACAAATACTCATTCATGAAAATAGAAAATTGCTCAATAGAATTGAATAATATAATATTAAAAAATTTCTATTCTAACGATGGAACAATTTTCATTAAGCAAGGTAATTTAACTTTAACTAAAACATCACTAATAAATAACTCAGCAATAAGCGGTGGTGCAGTTTACTTATCTCACTCTAAATCTAATACAATAAACTCATCGTTCATAAACAACACAGCAAGGAATTGGGGTGGAGCAATATATTCATACTACTCTGAAAACAAGATAAGTAATTCAATTTTAATTAACAACAAACTAACAGAAAAATATACTGGAAAGGGAGGAGCAATATATTCAAAATATTCTAATGATACTATTGTTGATTCCTTATTTGATAATAACAGTGTAACAGAAATGGAAGGTGGACTTGGTTGTGCAATATACTATGAGCAAAGCATATTTAAAATAGTAACATCAAACTTTACAAACAATTCTGGAAGAAGTGGTGGTGGAATATACGCACGTAATTATGTAAATGGTACAATTATTAATTCATCATTTAAAAACAATAAAGTAAAAAACAGTGGTGGTGCTATAGCAGTATATGCAGAATCTAATAAATATAACAATGCATCTGTAACTATTATTAATTCATCTTTCATAAATAACTCCGCATCAAATGGTGGTAGTATCTCTTTATCAAATTATGGAATTTCAAGTATAATTAATTCTTCATTTATAAACAATACTGCAAACAAGTTTGCTGGTGCAATATATGCTGATGGAGTTAATTCTACTGTTATAAACTCAACACTAACGAACAACACAGCACAAAAAGGCGGAGCAATATATTTAAGCTCCAATAGCAATTGTACCATTATAAACTCAACATTAACCAAAAACACAGCACAAAAAGGCGGAGCAATATATTATGATAATTCTACACTAAAAATATCCGATTCTACTTTGAAAAATAATACAGCAAAAGATGAAAATGACATTTATAATTCTGGAAAAACTACAATATCCCTTACAAAAATAGGCAATAAAAACTACAGAGATAATATAACAATAGCAGGTAATATGAAATGTGATATTGATTTTAATTCTAGATTGGATATGTATTTACTTGTAAATGATTATAAGATAAATCTAAAAACCGATTATAATGGTAACTTTTCAACTAATGTTATACTTAATAGTACTGGTAAGTGTACTATAATGGCCGTTTTTGAAGGTAACAATAAATATTTGCCAAGTAATGCCACTACAACGTTTAACGTTGCAAAAAGAGACACCACTATAAAAACGGAAATTGATAGTGCTTTCATAAATGTACCCGTAATCATTAAAGGAAACTTAACTGACAAAAACAACACTAAACTAAAAAATGCAAACATTTACTTTAAAATTAATAATCAACAGTATCATACTTTAACAGACAATAATGGACAATTTTCACTTAATTACACGCCGACAAAACAAGGTAGACATAACATAACAATATTCTATAAAGGAAATAAAAATTACAATGGATCAAAGTTAACAACATCATTTGAAGTCGAAAACGGTACCAATATTCAAATTCACTCAACATATTATAGAGAAAACATTACTATTCATGCATTATTAATGATAAAAAACAAAATACTAAAGAACACGAATGTGAATTTAACAATAAACGATGAAACAAAAACAATTAAAACAGACAGTAATGGACAAATAAACTACACATGCATATCGAAAAAAGCTGGAGACAATAAATTAAAGATTACGTATAATGATAAGACTTGGACACAAAACTTTATAACTCTAAAAAGAAACACTACAATAATTAACAGTAAAATAACTGAAACTTCACAGGGAAACATAAGCATATCAGGAAAATTAGTAGATTCTAATGGTACAAAGCTAAAAAATGCAAATATTTACATCACAATAAATGGAAAAAATAACCATATACTCACGGATAAAAACGGAATATACAGATATAATTACACAACATTATATAAAAAATCAGACATAAGCATAAAATATAATGGTAACACTAATTATGAAGCAACAAATATTACTGCAACATATAATCTAGTTGAAGATTTCATTATTACACCATATAACAACTATGTAATAATAGAAGGACAATTAACAAAAGGTAATAAAATATTTAATAATACATACGTAAATGTAACGATAAACAACGAAACAACAAAAAAGAGAACAGACAATAATGGAATACTACATTACACATATTATCCTAAAAAAGCAGGAAATACAACATTAGAAGTAACATATAAGAATATTAAATGGATACAAAACTTCATAACGCCAAAAATAAACTGTAGCATAAGTATATCTAACCTTATGGAAACAAATGATGGAAATGTCAATATTAATGGACAATTAATAAGTATCAACTATCAAAAAATCAGCAATGCTAAAGTTTATATTACAGTAAACGGAAAAACCAAACAGGCAATTACAGACAATAACGGAACATACCAATACACTTACACTTCACCTAATAATGGAACATATACAGTTACAGTAGAATTCAGAGGAAATAATGATTTTCTAGCATCAACAAACAATACAACTATTCAAAATCCTAAATCAACAACAATTAACGTAAATAATTACAACGACTTAATTAAAGAAATTAATAACATACAGAAGGGAATACATAAAGAATACACAATCAATCTAAAACCAGGTAACTATAATGCTACGGGTAACATGGCACTGAAATCAAATTATGGTGTCAATTATAAAGTCATAATCAATGGAAACAATATTACTCTAGATGGAAAAAACAAATACCAATTCATGTATGTAGAGGATACAACACTAGAATTAAGAAACATCACATTAAAAAATTATGGATATAATAGTTTTGATGAGGATGATTTTGCTGCAATTAGTCTTTATAATGGAAATATAAATGTTATTAATTCAATATTAACAGACAATAGAGGAACTGCAATTAAGATGGCTTCTTCATCAGCCTACTCTAAATATACATGTTATATAATAAACTCAACATTATCAAATAATGTAGGTAAATATGTTGGAGCAATTAGTGGGAATAGTATTATAATAAATTCAACCCTTGCAAATAATATAGCTACTGGAGAATGGTGGGAGGCTATGTATATTCCTGGTTTAGGAGGAGCTATAGGTGGTCCTTCAACTATCATTAATTCAATCTTAATTAATAACACTGCAGATTTTGGTGGAGCAATATATGGTCCTTGTAATATAACTGATTCAAAACTAATAAACAACAAAGCAGTAATTGATCTTAATGAATATGGTATTACAGGTTATGGTGGAGCAATCTATAGTTATGATGGTTCATATAACATAGTCAATTCACAATTTTCAAACAACACTGGATATAATGGTGGAGCAATTTATAGCGAAAAATCCAACTACAGTATAATTAATTCGGAATTTACGAACAATAATGCAACCAATAAAGGTGGAGCAATTTACAATTGTCATTCAGTACTTTACGATAGCAATTCAATATTTAAATCCAATAAAGCAAAAGAAGGAAACGATATATACAATGAAAATTCAACATACATAGCAGCTAAAGCAACAAAAATCACAGTACAACCAATATCACAAGTAAAAGCCTATGAGAAAGCTACAATTACAGGAAAATTGACGGATGAAAACAACAACCCTATAAAAAATACAAACATAGAAATAACAATCAACGGAAAACTATACGGAGACTCACAATACACAAACATAACAAAAATAAATGTCAAAACCAATGACAAAGGAATATACAACTATACATACACACCAAACAGTGGAGGAAACTATACAATAACAGTTAATTTCCCAGGAGATCAAAACTATAAAACAAACAAAACAGAAACAACATTAAACGTTAATCCAATAGCAACCAAAGTAACAGTTAATCCAATCACGAATGCAAAAGTTAACCAGAAAATAAGCATCACAGGTAAACTGACAGACGAAAACAACAACCCTTTAAGATTAACCAGTGTTGGAATAATAATAGACAACAACAAAATATATGTAAAAACAGATGAAAACGGTATATACTCCTATGCATACACTCCAACAAGTATTGGAACAAAAAACATTAAAATATACTACGGAGGATACCACAAATACGCATACAGTATAACAACACTCAGTTTAAATGTGAAAGCTTAAATGAATATTTAACTATTCATAACCTCCTTCCTTTTTTTTAATAAAATATTTTTAATCAATAGATATTAATGCAGAATACACATTAAAAATATTATTTTTTTAAATTATTACATTAGATTTATATTATTGAAATTAAATAAAAATAACTATATTAATTATTATTAAACGTTAATGAGAAATAATTATTAATATTAAGAAAAGTAAATTAGGAGGTTAAAAATGAAAAATAAGAAAATACTGTTTACATTACTCTTATTAACAGTTATACTAAGCATCAATCTAGTAAGTGCTACAGACATAGACAACAACCAAACAGCAGATAGCATCACACAAGAATCCACTATGCAAGAAACAAACGAAATACAAAACGACATTAGAACAGATACTAAAGAAATAACCAAAAAAACAGATGCTACTGTTAAAGAATCTGATGCAACAGTTAAAGATGTGAATGAATTAAAATCAGCTATCGATCAAGCAAAGACATCTACAAAAAATGAATACACTATTACTCTTGATAAACAATTCAAATCAGAAAATACTGGATATATAAATTGGAATGTGAAAAATAAAACATTAATAATTAATGGAAATAATCAAACACTTAATATTACTAGTATATCTGTTAGCAGCAACTTAATATTAAATAACTTAACTATAACAAATCCAAATAGAGAATATTATAGCGATGAAATTATATATAATTCTGGACATCTTAACATAAATAATTGTATTTTATCTAATATGAAGTATGATGATATGGACGGTTATTATGTTTGTATAATGATTACAAATAAAGGTTATTTAAATATAGAAAAATCACAAATAATAAATAATTCTATGGGTTTAATTTCTAATTATGGAACTCTAGAGATTATAAAATCAGAAATTTATAATAACAGAGATTGGGCTAATGATTTAATATATAATTTATATCATTCTAATATAACCATAACAAATTCAAAAATAGAAAATAATACTAATGTTATTTGTAATGATAACTCTAATCTAAAAATAACTCAATCAACTTTAAATAACAACCGTGGATGGACTTTAATAGATAATACAAAAGGAAATGTAACAATAACACAATCAACATTCAACAACAATCAGGCCACATGGGGTAACGGTGGTGCAATATATAATTTTGAAGCTAATCTAACAGTAAAAAACTCTACATTTAACAACAATCAGGCCAAATTGGGTGGTGCAATATATAATCGATTAGGTAATTTAAACATTATTAACTCAACTTTCATTAACAATAAAGCCGAAGAAGGAAATGACATATACAATTTTACAAATGAAACTAAAATATTCCTCAGTCCTTTAAATAATAACGAGTATAGAAACTATATTACTATAAATGGTTCTCTTAGACAAATCAATAATCAAAAAATACTTTCTACAAATAAATTGTATTTATTAGTAAATAATGAAAAAATAAAACTCAACACTACCAATAATGGTGACTTTTCAACAACCATTAAACTAAACACTACTGGTATATGGACAGTTAAAGCAATATTTGAGGGAAATTATGGGTATTTACCTTGTAATACTTCAACAACATTCAACGTGACAAAAAGAAAAACAACAATAAATGCAAATATTACAGATTCATTCTCAGAAGATTACATAATCATCAAAGGATCGTTAACTGATAAAACTAATACAAAACTAGGTAATACAAAAATTTACATCAACGTTAACAACCAACAATATCAAGTATTATCAGATGAAAATGGAATATTCACACTAAATTACACATCACCTATAAAAGGAACAAATAATATCACCGTATTATATAAAGGAAGTAAAAACTACGAAGCAAGTAATGCAACAACAACATTCGATTATGACGACACAAAAATACTAATCAATTCAACATATTATAGGGAGAACATTACTATAAAAGCATTAATAAAAATAGGAAACAAAACACTCAAAAACACAAACGTAAACCTAACAATTAACAACGAAACAACAACAATCAAAACAGACAAAAACGGAATGATAAACTACACATGCCTATCAAAAAAGGCAGGAAACAACACACTAAAAATAACATACAAAAACAAAACATGGACAAGAAACTTCACAACACAAAAAAGAAACACAATACTAACCAACACAAAAATCACAGAAACAACATCAGGAAACCTTATAATAACAGGAACACTAAAAGACAAAACGGGCACAAAACTAAAAAATGCAAACATCTACGTAACAATCAACGGAAAAACAGAACACACACTCACAGATAATAAAGCAACATACCAAATAAACCACAACAATACCCAAAAAGAAAAATATGACATAACAATACAATACAAAGGAAACAAAAACTATGACCCTACAAACCTTACAACAACCTACGACATAAACATTAGCCAATCCACATATTCATACTATACATATTATATTTATGCAACACTAAAAGAAAATAAAATCCTTAAAAACAAATATGTAAACTTAACGATAAACAATGAAACAACAAACAAAAAAACAAACGAAAATGGATTTTTAGCCCATAACCATTATTCAAAAAAAGCAGGAACCAACACATTAGAAATAACATACAATGACATCAAATGGATACAAAACTTCATAACACCTAAAATAAATACAACAATAACAATTACAAAGATTACAGAAACAACACCAGGAAAATTCAATATAACAGGACAATTAAATGATATTCCGGGCAGAAAACTAAACAACTCAAAAATATACATAACAGTAAACGGAAAAACCAAACAAACACTAACAGACAATAACGGAATATACCAATCCAATTACACTGCACCAAAAAATGGAACATACACAATAACAGTTGAATTCAAAGGAAATAATGATTATAACCCATCAACCAACAAAACAACAATCATAATACCACAATCAACCACAATCAACATAAAAAATTACAACGAACTAGTAAAACAAATAAACAAAATCCAACAGGGAACACAAAAAGAATACACCATTAACCTAAAACCAGGAAACTACAACGCAACAGCAAACATCACACTAGAATCAACATACGGAATTAAATACAAAGTAATTATAAACGGAAACAACATTACACTTGACGGACAAAACAAATATCGCTTCATGAAAATATCTGATTGTACCTTAGATTTAAGAAACATTACATTAAAAAATTACCAAAGTGTATATGATGAAGGTAGTGATGGAGCTATTAATTTAAAAAGTGGAAAATTAAATGTTATAAATTCAACTTTCACAGAAAACAAGGGAGGAGCAATTCATTCATATGGCAATTGTAATATAATTAATTCAACATTTAGCTATAACTGGGGTTTCAACGGAGGAGCTATTGATGGTAAAGCCAATATATTAAATTCAATCTTTTCAAATAACATAGCAGCTGGAGGCTATGGAGAATGGGTATATGGAAATTATGGAGGAGCTTTATCTGGTCTCTTTAACATAACTGATTCAATACTTGTTAACAATAGAGCCAACTTTGGAGGAGCAATAGCTGGTTCTGGTAATATTACCAACTCAATATTAAAAAACAACACAGCCGGCTTAGGTGGAGCAATCTTTTTAGAATATTCTTATTTGAATATTGTTAATTCAAATCTTACAAACAACACAGCATATGGCGGTGGAGCAATATTCAGTTATTGCGGGGAATACACAATAATTAATTCACAATTTACAAACAACACTGCAAGCAATGATATGATTGGTGATGCTTCTATAAATGATATGAGCTATGCAGATCATATGAAAACAAGTAGTGGTGGTGCAATTTACAATTATCGTTCTGTACTTTACGACAGTAATTCAATATTTAAATCCAATAAAGCAAAAGAAGGAAACAATATATACAATGAAAATTCAACATACATAGCAGCTAAAGCAACAGAAATCACAGTACAACCAATATCACAAGTAAAAGCCGATGAGAAAGCTACAATTACAGGAAAATTGACGGATGAAAACAACAACCCTATAAAAAATACAAACATAGAAATAACAATCAACGGAAAACTATACGGAGACTCACAATACACAAATATAACAAAAATAAATGTCAAAACCAATGACAAAGGAATATACAACTATACATACATACCAAACAGTGGAGGAAACTATACAATAACAGTAAATTTCCCAGGAAATCAAAACTATAAAACAAACAAAACAGAAACAACATTAAACGTTAATCCAATAGGAACCAAAGTAACAGTTAATCCAATCACGAATGCTAAAGTAAACCAGAAAATAAGCATCACAGGTAAACTGACAGACGAAAACAACAACCCTTTAAGATTAACCAGTGTTGGAATAATAATAGACAACAACAAAATATATGTAAAAACAGATGAAAACGGTATATACTCCTATGCATACACTCCAACAAGTGTCGGAACAAAAAACATTAAAATATACTACGGAGGATACCACAAATACGCATACAGTTTAACAACACTCAGTTTAAATGTGAAAGCTTAAATGAATATTTAACTATTCATAACCTCCTTCCTTTTTTTTAACAAATTAGTCAATAATTATTAAATTTAAAAAAAAATAATAAAAAAAGAATTATGTTGAATCAGTCTTCATCTTCATCGTCTTTAGATGATATGATACGTCCTGTTTCCTTCCATTCTTTCTGTATCTCTTTTTGTGTATCCTTGTCAACTTCAATGACCAATCCGGTATATGAACAGTCATTACAGGACCATTGTGACCAATTCTGTGGTATAATCCACTCAATATTTTCACTTCCACATTGTGGACAAACTTTAAATTTCATATATAATCTTATATAGTTAAAGATTATAAAACTTTCTAAAAAATATTCACTAAATAAACAAATAACGCAACAAT
>SUTG01000079.1 GCA_015063035.1 Methanobrevibacter olleyae | reverse complement strand
GTACATGAATTATACAATTCCAACCTTCTATGACTCAATGATTTCCAAATTGGTCACAAGTGGCCGTACAAGAAACGATGCAGTCAATAGAATGAGAAGAGCATTGAGCGAATACATTATCTTAGGTGTAAAAACCACCATTCCATTCCATAAGGCAATACTCAGAAATGATTCATTCCTTGCAGGTGACTTGCACACTCACTTTGTAGATGAGCATAAGAAATGGATTGATGCTGAAATGGAAAAAGTAATTGCAGAGGATTTGGAAAGGGTAAACCGTATGAAATCTACATTTATGCCTGGAAAGAAAATAGCTGCAATATCAGGAGCAGTTGGAACTTATTTCAATGCCGCTCAAGCACAGCAACTTAAAAAACAGAAATAATTAATTTATACTTTTTACTATTTATTAATCTGAGTGATGATTATGAAAAAGGAAATGATAAAGCTTTTACTAAGCCATAATGTAATTTCAGAGGAAGAAGCTAAACGTTTAGACTTAATAAATGATGAAACCATTGAAGAATCCATCAAGGAATTAGGATTCGGAAAAACTGAACACATCACAAAAGATAAAATTTGCGAAACCCTTGAAACTGATGAGATCGCTAAGGAAATCCTTTGTTTCAGAAAAGTGTTCTCCACTAATTCAATAGCCAAATTTTTAGCTAATCACAGTGCTGAAGAAGGCACTGTGCTGATTTCTGAAATTCAGACAAAGGCAAGAGGAAGATTAGGAAAGAAATGGGAAGCTCCAGAAGGTGGAATATGGATGTCCCTTATCTTAAGGCCTCAAGTCCCTCCTGCAAGAATTGGTTTGATTACATTGGCAACTGGTGTGGCAATAGCTAAATCCATCAGGTCTTTAGGTGTTGACGCTAGAATCAAATGGCCTAATGACGTCTTGATTCACGGAAAGAAAATATCTGGAGTTCTAACTGAAGTCAATGCAACTTTCAATGAAATCGACTGGATTGTTGTAGGCATTGGTATTGACAGCAACCTCAAATTAGAGGACTTTTCTGAAGACATTAGAATAGGCACAACCACCCTAACTGAAGAATTGCCTGCTAAAGTCGATGAAAACGAGCTTATTGCAATTTTCCTAAATGAATTTGAAAAAGTTTACCAATTATATAAGGATGGTGAAATTGAAGACATCCTTAAGGATTGGAGAGACCTTTCAGACACAATTGGAAAATACGTGAACATTACCCAAACCGGTGGAAAGATCACCCAAGGTTATGTTGTTGGAATCAACAACGAGGGTAGTTTAATCATTGAAAGACAAGACGGCACATTAGAGAAGATCATCTCCGGTGAACTTAGAACCGTTGAATAAAATTAAAAATTTTTATTTCAAGTTTATTTTTTAAATTGAAATCAAACAAAAATAGTACTTTAATTAAAAATAAAAATAAATAAAATGAAATTAATTTTTCATTTTATTACCTCTTTTTTTAAAAATTAAATAAAAATTAAATAAAAAAAATAAAAAGATTAGAATAAAAAATTACTCTAATAACTTCTTTTAAAAATAGCTTTTTAATAGAAAATCAATTCTTTTGACTTTTCAACATCTTGGGATAAATCCAAGAATCTCTCAAAGGACTGATCTACTTTTTCATATAACTCATTTAAATCCATATCAATTACATCATGAGTGGATAAATCAATACGGATTGTAGCAGAGGCACCAGGCATGCCAACTGCAGGTATTGTAATTATGCCAAACTCCTTCAATAAAACCATAGCCCATAAGAAACAGCAGTCCTTTTTTGAAAGCTCTGTATTAACATTTAGCTTTTCTAATTGTTTTTTCAATGAATCTTCACTTACCATAACACCAGTTGGTGTCTTTTCAAACATTTCGTACTTTTCACTTAATAATTCATAGAACTCTTCTTTTCTGGAAATTGCTTTAACCAAGTTCTCTTCAGTGTAATTCTTGATTCCGTTTACCATAGCTAAAATCAATGGAGGTTGAGCTTCAAGACCAAATTGATTAGCCTTAACCTTTATCTCATCAATCAATTCTTCTCTTCCAGCCATTAATCCGCCTCTTGGTCCTGGCATTAACTTATCTGTACTGGTAACAACCAAATCCGCTCCAAGTTCTGTAGCTTTCGCTTGATTGAAAACAGCAGTTCTGAGCCTTGCACCTGAAGCATCATCAACAAGAACAGGAATATCCTTTTCATGAGCCATATCAATGACTTTCTTAAAGAGTTCCTCATCAATGACCTTATGGTCCATTGTTGAGCCGGTTACAACAACCAATGAAGTGTTTTCAGGAATAGTGAACTTATCGATGTCAACGAATTCATCATAGCTTGCCCCTACAATTGCACAAGACCTTGGAATAGATGGGTGAGCTGGAAATTCAGCCAGGAAATGACTTACATGGTCACATTCATTAACCAATGCCAAAATACTTGCCAAGATCCCGGAACTTGTCCTGTTAACTGCCAAGACCTTTTCTCCTCCAAGATGTTCTTTTCCCACAATTTGGAGCTCATCTTCAAAAATAGCTGGACCTACATAAGTTTCCAAGAGATCCAATTCATCATCATTTGCTATAAAGCCACCGGAAAGTCCAGTAACATCATATAATGAATCCCTTCCATTATCGTTAATGATTTCCTTAATGATTTTCAATGCAGATTCCCTTTTCTTAACTTCATCCAATGAATTATTGACAATCATGATAAAACCTTAAAAAATTCTAAAAACATAAAAAATAACTAAAAAAAAGTGAATTAAATTATAATTTAAATAAAAAAATAGATAAATAATTCCAATAATGGAATTATAAAAGAAAAAAGAATTAAAAAGAAATTAGTCTAAAAGACTTAATTCAAAATCAGAGAATGATTCTATGATAACCTTTAAATCCTTTTCACTGATGTCCATTTGAGTAAACTCTTCACCTTCAGAATAAGCGTATTCTGCATGAACGATGTTTCCATCAGGACTAGTGTATAACATAACGAAGTCTTCTTGCTTTTCAGGATTTTTAGTAGGTAAACTGATAGTGAAAGAAAGACCTAATTGATTGAAGAATTTTTCTTTTTCCTCTTCATCCTTATTGCATTTTTTTAATTTTCTAATTCTTGACTTTAATTTCTTTTCAGCTGCTTCTGCAATATCTGCCATTATATCACCAAAATAATCGTAAATTATTAAAATAATTAATCTGATAAAAATTAAATTAAACTAATATGATAAACTAATAAAATAAAATTAATATAGATTATTATGAACTATACCAAAATATAGTGTTGAAAAAGAGTTTTTTGTTATAGTGTATTTTATATTTTGTAGTATATAAAGGTGATGTTATTAC
>SUTG01000098.1 GCA_015063035.1 Methanobrevibacter olleyae | reverse complement strand
CCAACCATAATATTTTGCCAATTCTTTAACTTCTTTCATGTCATGATAATAACTATTTTTTAAGTCAAAATACATTATTAATCACCTTTTTAATGTTTAATTATAGTTTATTTTTTATAATATATAAAGTTTTCTATATAGTTACTATATAGAAAATTATATGTGAAAAAAAATAAAAAAACTAAAACAACCATCAAGATGTATCTAAATTAATAACATCAACCAACAAAAGATAATCCTTGACATTATTATCATAAACCAACAAATATTTCAACATAGACTTCACATTAACGTCAAGATTCTTAAACAAAGAAACCTTTTTAGGCAAAGTTACAAACAATTGACCTTTCTTCTTAAAAGATACCAACTTAGGACTAGCAACACATACAGCACCAGCAGGTAATGAACCTCCAATAGCAACAAATGTGACAGTTGAACCACGAACAAAATCATTTTGTATTTTATCAGGAACATTTATAGCAGGTGAAGCAATTGCTGCTTCATAAAAATCAATTTTATCTAAAGATCCAACATTACTTTCAATATAATTTTTCAAATCTAAAGGAAAACTCACTCTAAATGAATGATATTCTTTATCGTTTTTAACAGTAGTCATTGTCTGAATAGGTATATCCCAAGATAACACCAATTTATTATAATCATCTTTTAATATTTCCACATTAATTCCCCTCTTCCTTTAAATATTACTTTGTGCACAATCATTTATAAATTTTATATAGAAACTATATAGATAAGATAATTAGTTAATTAAAGTAACCAAAAAGTAACCATAGAGTAACTTATTTTACCACAATTTAAAAAGTAATCATACCATTTAAATAAAAAAGTAACCAAAGTAACTTTATCTAAAAACTTCTTAAACTTATCAAATAACCAAAATTAACTGTTCTAAACGATAATAATATCATGTAGTCTACGGTTACTTTTAATCATAATTTTTTTTTTATAACACATAATCTATATTTTAGTATTATAAATTAATAATTTTTTTATAGTAACCAGTAACTTTAATAGTTATTACTTAATGAAAAACATCTAAAACTTATTTATTTATATTGTAGTAATATTATTAGTGAAGTTACTATAACGGTTACTGAAGTTACTGAAAATATATTTTAAAAAATAAAAAAGGAATAACCGTTTTAAATGGTTATTTTCAATCAAAATGTTCTAATGTTTGTAAATCATATCCCATTTCTTCAACTAACTTTTTCCCTTCATCTGTTAATTGTAAACAATATTTAATAACATGAGTTTTAGATGTATCATGTTTTTTAACTTTTTTTCTTTTTGTCTGAGTCATATATCCGTCATCATCAACATAATCTAATCCATTAATAACTTCTTTTTTAATAAATTTTTTAATTGAAGATCCTTTATTGAATAAATTAACTGTTAAAATGTTTTTATCTTGTAAGTATACAATTATATCTTCAAGAATTTTTTCACTTATGCAGTAATCTCCATATTTAAACATTATTTCTGGATTTTCTTTAATATATTTAAATATTGTTTTAGTTTTACTTTCCCTTAATTCAAGGTATTTTTTCTCGGTTATTTTACAGGATAAAAGCCAGTCTTTTCTCTGTTTTTTTGTTGTGTTTAATTTGAAATGCATTAAATATCTTAACATTTCAATACCAATCCTGAAACCATTAGCTTTAATGAATTCAGCATCTTCTTCAGTGATTTCATTTACAAATAGTGGAACTATTGAGAATCTATTCAAAGTTCCTCTAGTTCTACCTTTAAAATCAGGTAAATCTTCCCCATTAATAATTATTGCAGGTTTAATTTTAGCAGGGATTTCTATAGATTTCTGATGTTTTCTAGGGGTAGTAATTGCAGAATCATCAATAAGACTATTAAAATCACTACCTTGTATGTTAGCGTCCTGAATTTCTTCAAAGTTCACTATTAATTTTTGTCTGAACAATGTTTCTAATTCAAGATATTTTTCCAATGTTTTAGATTTAGCAGTAATTAAAATTCCAATCTGTTTGAAAGGATCTAACAATCTTGTTTTACCTTTCCCACTTTTTTGGATGTTAAATATTGCTGATTTAACTAATTCATCTTTGTTGACTAAACTATACAAAATAGCTTTTAATATGTTTGGTTCTTCTACTAATTTATTGATTAAGTTTGTTACAAATTCATAACAAGCATTATTCTTCTGTTTATATGTTCCCTCTATTACACTGAATGGAATTGTATCATAAGTTATCGTTTCATAAGGATATTCTTTCCCAGTAGACACATCAAGAACACAATCATCAAACAAGAGAATATGTCTATTAGGTTCTAATGATTCAAAGATTCTATCTTTTATTTTGTTTCTATTAACAAAACTACTGAATGGGATGAATCTTTGTAAATCAACAGGAGTATCTTTATACATTTTTTCAAAGAATGAATATACATCTTCATGGCAATTTCCAATATATTTGTAATGCATATTGTCTGTTTTAATATACATATCATCATTATATTTTGTTTTATAAACTTTGATAGAATCAATAAGAAGTTCTTTACAATTTGTTTTATTATAACTATTTTGCTTAACTTCTAAGAAATTTGAAAATATATCCTCATTTTCATGGATGATGTATGCGAAATTGTTTTCATAACCTCGTTCTTTGGTTTTTTCCTTATCAATATATTCAAGCACTTCATCTTCAGTATGATTATTTATTGTATCTTGAATTTCAAAGGGAATTCTAATTTCTGGATCATTGTTCATGACTTCAATTTCATGTTTGATTTTATCTTCAGTCATGAATTCGCCAAGTAATTGTTCAGAATAATTTTCATGGAATTTAACTAAACAATTGAATGTAACTTGTAACAGATAATCTCTTTTATCTATGTTTCTTGGAATTTCAATTACCATTTTTCACTCCTAAAAAAGTAAAAACAAAAGAGTTATTATATATGAATAACATATACAAGAGTGGTAAAAGAGTTTTAACTCTTTATTTAAACTTTTTTTATAAATTTTTAATTTTAATTTCATAATTATTTTAACTTGTTTTTAGTATATTTTAGTTTTTACTAGCATATCATATTAGTTAACTGACCTAAGGGATTTGTATGATTTTTTCTAATGTTTTCAATTAATTTCTCTGGATAATCATTTGTTTCTACAGCATATTCTTCACCAGAAATGTATCCACGGTCATAATCAATTATGATTTTTTCTAGGTCTTTTTGTTTATCAGCCTCAAAATTATACTTATTTTTATCATATTTTTTCAATTCTTCACATGTTTTTTTGATAATTTGGTAAGATTTCTGTCTTTTACTATTGAGAATTACTTCATTTTTAGCTATTTTTTCAAGAACATCTAATCTGTCCTTTTCAACCATAGTATTATTGTTCATTGTGTTTGTAGCAACATTCTCTAGGTATGACAATCGTTCATCTATATTTTCCAACTGTTGTTGTGCCTGTTTGTGTTGAGATAATATGTTCTGATAATAATCATAGTCGGCTGCACGGTAGATCCATTTCCATCTGTTACTGATTAATGTTAATTGTTCAATGTCTGGAGCAGCAAGTTCACCTGCAGGTGTTGAAGTTGTAACATGGGTACTTGTGGTATCATGAACTTTTTTGATACTTCTAGTTTTACCTAGTTTAAGGTAGATTTTGAAGTAATCATAATGTTCATTAGATTCATTGTATTGTTTATTAAAACTATGGACAGTCATATAAGACATTCTCACCATTATATTATATTCAGAGCTCTCATTCCTTTTAATATGGAATTATAATTTTCATTTTCTAATTTTTTTACAGCATATTTGATTATTTTAGATAAAGATACATTTTTATATCCATTTTTATACATTTTAAATTTAATTTCCTGTAAAAAAATAATATCTTCGTCATCTAATAACGTTTGCGTGTAGTTATACATTCAGAACCATTCCTTTACCCGTAATTTTATTAATAAGAAATAATGAATCAGTTCTATTTGAATTGTAGGTTATATCATCATGGCATGTATTTAATGTCATAATTATTATTTGTAAATACAATATCATGTTTAAAAAGGTTTTATTTGTTTTTTTCAAATAATTTTGATATTAGATTAATTCTATTCTTCATTATTTTCTCACTATTTATATTTAAAGTAATCATAATCTGAATAGAGTTGTAATATTGCATAATATTGATAATTTTGGTTTATAAAATTAGTTGTTTGTTCTTAAAAATACCCTCAAGTATATTAAATAGAGAATATATAATTAGTAACTAAGTTTATAAACGTGATGATGTTACATTGACTACGGGTTTTAGTTTATAGCGGCAACTATAAACTAACCTTTGTAACTCATAATCACAAAGATAATTACTTAATTAATTAATCTATTTTTATTAGTATATAAATCTTTATTCTTAATTCTTTATTTCTCAAACAACAAAAAATACGATTATAGAATTATAAAAGTAAAACTATATATACTTATTGATACTATTTAGTATATTACAAAGTATATTGTTAAATATTATGCTAGTTGTATAGTTTTTATTAAAAAAATAATTCAGTTATCTGTGTTTTCAGGTAGAGCTTTCATTTCATCGGGATATTTTTTGAGTATTCTGTCTAATAATGACATGTTTTCGATATATCCTATGACATATGAGTATTTGCTTATTTTTTTTGTTAGATTGTTTTTTTCTTCCAGATCTTTGTTTCTTACTTCTTCTAGGTGTTTGTATTCATTTTCTTTACTGGTGACTTTCTTGTTAAGGCTGGTGATGTTGGTCTGGTATTCGGTAATCCTATTATTTTTTTCTGACATTAACTCTTTCATATGGGTATTATCAGTTCTTAGTGTTTGAACTTCTTTCTCGAGAGTTTCCACTTTGATAGTAAGTTCATCTATAACATCATGGTAATTTTCATTATCTTTTTGTAGCTTTGTATTTTCTGTAAGTAATGTTTCATATTCTGTAGTTAGTTCTGAAACTTTTTGATTTAATTGTTCCAACTTTTCATTATTTTCTTCATAGGTTCCTGATGAATATTCATTCATCAACATTTCCAGAACATTGGTTCTGTTACCTCTAATAGATCCATACTTTTTAGTGATTTGTTTGTCGAACTTTTCTAATACTTTTTCATCATGAAAGTTAATTGTCTTTTTGACCATATGTTATATCCCCTACATATTTCATTGCTGTATATGCTACCACAATACTGACGCCCTCATAAAAAATTTTTATTCATACCAGGTATTCCTTTGGTATGGTTATGGTATGACTTATGTATTATTTTTGTTATCTCTGTTATATGATATTTTACTTCGTTATAGTACAGTATAGAGAACTAAAAATTAAAAAAGAAAAAATACAACAAAAAAACAAAACCATACCAAAGCCATACTTTTAAAAATAAAAAACATACTTAGTAAAAATAGCTAAAAACAATTCATTCATGTATATAAAGAGTAATAAAAAGAATAAAAAATAGAAGTATTACAATAGTCATACTTAAAACATATTTAACCATACCATAAACAACTATAATTTCATACCTTTTTTTACTTTTTTTTTATTTAATGTCTTAACACAACGAAATTAAAAATTATCATCAGGATAAGGAATATGAATATCCCTAAACAACATTGTTCCAAACTATCATCATTATCTTTACTGGTATTGTTTGGTGATGTTTGACTTTTATATCCTTCATTTGAATTTTCTTGTATATTATTCCCACTACTTGTATTTTCTTGATTACTTTTATTTTTGTTTATTAGTGAATTCCCACAATTTGAACAGAATTTTACTGTATCATCTTGTATTTTCCCACAATTTGAACAATAAACCAATTTATTCATCTCCTTTGATTATCGAAATAGATTAATTATTGTAGAACTTCATTGCACTGCCGCATTCAGAACAGAATTTACTTCCAGTTGGATTATATGATCCACACTTAGGACAATTAACCATTATTATACCACCTATTAATCATCAGTTTCTGAATATGTAACAGTTTATCTTAATAAATATATAATTATAAACTATTTTCAATAATATCTATTTCTTCTTCTGTTAAATTATATAACTTATAAACCAACTGATTTATGGAATTTTCATTAAATTCAATCTGGTTTTTCAAAATTTTCATTTCATTTGGTGTTTTTGAATTATTAATTTTTTGATATAATTCTAATTGTTTTTTAACATTGTTTACAATATTGTCATGAATTTCAAGCACGTTCTGATTATTCAAATCCAATTTTGGAACAGGAAACTCTTTTAGATATTTAGTGCTGAATGAATAATATCCTCCTCTTAATACATAACCCGTATTTGAAATAAACCACCATAATACCTTTGAATTAAATAAGCCTAACCAATAAAATTTATTTTCTGGACTATTTTCTGGAATCACCAAACTGTATACTTTAGTATTATGGTAATAATGTATATTAGAAAAAGTCATATTACATCCCAAACTAATTTCGGGAGTTAATATTTTATCTTTTTCAAATAAAGTCATATTTCTTGGCCTATGACAAGAGTACCAATATTGAACATTTGTTTTGAATTTTTTTCTTAATTCAATTAATATTCTTTTAAATTGTTTTAAATAGGAATATGCTAAAGGATAATTATTTTTTAAATATTTTTCTTCCATAATTTTGGTTTTTCCATCTATAATTAGATAAGGATAAATACAGTAATATTGTGGTATAGGTTCTGAATATTTTGATACATCTTCTCCTTTTAATATTGGTTTTAATATGTTTTTTTCGATTTTAATGTAATCATTTAACTTAGGCGAATATGCTTTGACTGTATTTTCATATTCTTCTATAACTTTTAAAAAATAAATATCATCTATACCTGTTACAATACCTTGAAATATATTCTCAAATATTTTACCCAATTTAATAGAATTATTTTCTAATGAATCTAATACTTTTTTAATATTTTGGGGTAATAACTTCCAGGGAGTACTACCTAAATTATCCAAATTATAACTAGAACATTGTATTGTATTAATTTTATTTAAAAATGCTTTTGGATTATTATATTCATCTTTATATTCATAATACTCAAAATTATGATTGTTATGAGATAAAAATACCAAAGATGTATAAGTAGTAGCATTATCAAAGATTTGTTCTTTACTAAATGATATAAATTTATTCAATGAACGATTATTTAATAAAAATGTCCTTATTCCTGATCCAAAATCTGCATTAATAAATTTATTTGGACAGATATAACCTAAAATACCTGTATCTTTCAGAATATTAAAACCTTTTTCTAAAAACAATACATATAAATCAAAACGTTTAACAGCACTTTCATAATTTTCTTTTAAAAATGGGATTTCATAGTTAAAAAATTCCCTTAATCCTTGAATTCTCAAATATGGGGGATTTCCAATTACTACATCAAATCCTCCTTTTTCGAATATTTCTTCATATTCTTTTTCCCAATCAAAAGGATTAATGTGTAATACATCCTCAGTTTCTAAATTTTCAAGTAATATATTACTATTGACTAAACTATTTCCAGTTTTAATGTTACTGCTAAGATTTGGTAGTACTCTTTCATGAAATAACTTTTGTTGTGATTCCAATAAATCTTTGTTCTGATCTTCCAATACTTTTAATAGTAAGCTTAATTTGGTTACTTCAACTGCTAATGCATCTATATCTACTCCATATATATTATTCTTGAGAATTCTTTTCTTTTCCCTGATGGTTAAGTGTTTGATTCCTTTTTTGTCTTCATAAATTACATCTTTTGGTGGTTTTGTCATGTTACTATAATAGTCTAAATGGTAATCCAACAGATACTGGTATGCACGTATGAGGAAACTTCCACTACCACAAGCAGGATCAATAACTCTAATCTTACTGATTTGGTTTGGTGTTTTGTCTTTGATTTTTTCACCAAGTGTGTTTTCAACAATATAATCTACTATGTATTGTGGTGTGTAATATACTCCTCCAGCTTTTTTAACTTCGGGTTTATCTTCAACCTTCGCTTGATGCCCTAGAGTTAAACGTATGACTTTACCAAGGAATTGTTCATAGATTTTTCCAAGTATTTCTGTACTTATTAGACTGAACTCATAAGGACTGTTAGGATAGTACAGATTTTTGAATATTTCCTTGAATACATTATCATCAATTGTTAGATCCAACGTGTATGTATCTGTAGTGAAGTCTTCTTTGTCATATGGGTTAAAATGGAATAATCCACTGTTGTATTTTTCATCAGCTTTTTTACAGATTTTACCAAATTCTTTGTAAATATTCTCTTTTTGTAGAAGTTTTTCTAGTTGTCCATAACGCTCTATTCCCCTATCTTCTGCTATTCGCAGGAAGATTATTCTATCAATGGTTAATTGTACAGCATAATTCAAGTCTTCTATGGATAGTTCAGGATTCCTTAATGCAATGTTACGAGCAAGTAGTAATCTCCATTGTTCTATTTCTTTAAGGAATTCATCATCTATTTCACTTGTTCCCTTTTTATCATGTTTAACATTATTGGCATAACTATCAAACTTTCCACTTAGAACGGCTTCTTTACTGAATATGTTATAGATTTCATCCCATTTATCAATATAATCTGTGTATTTGTAGTATTTTATTCTTCCGATAGTGGCACTTTGGTTTTTATCTGGTTTTATGGTTGTATCATATATAGCAAGTTCCTCAAAATCAGTAAGAATACATAATGGAAGTTTAGCACTCCATCCATATCTTCTTACTTGGAAAGCATGTTCTTTATCATTTGATAAATCTCTACTAGGTTTTTTAGCTTCTACAAAGAATATTCTTTCCCCACCTAATCTGAACGAATAATCTGGTGCCTTTGTTTTTCTACCTACTTTTATACTATCCTCAAATACTACTTCCCTAAACTTTGCTGACAGACCTTCATTTCTTACATTCCATCCAAGTTCCTCAAAGAAAGGATTCAAAAACTTAACCTTTGTATTCTCTTCATCAAATACATCAGGATTAATGTATTCATATTTGTTTTCTTCAAAATCTTGTACCAATTCTATTATTTTTTGTGGTGCAGACATATTATCCAATCCTACCAATTCTTATTAATATTTATGGAAATATTACATAAAATAGGTACACCCTTAATCAGTAATGTGATAAAAATAGGAGGAATTGATGAATCAAATGTATGGATTACAGCACCTGAACAATGACTCCTTGAAAAAAACATGTTATTGTTTTGATTCAATAACATTTTTAATATAATCAATTTGTAACTTTGTCATTTTAAATTTATGTTCAAGTTTATCTCTTTTAGCTTTCAAATCACATATTTCTCTTGCTTCTTTTAATGTAGCTTCATGTACCTTTGAAGGTATTTCTTTAACTTTTAATCCCTCAATGAATTCAGAGTCAAATTCAAGTTGTAATTTCCTTGTTTTCAGTTCAAATTCTTTAATTCTTAACTCAGATTTTACTAAATTAAGTTGATTTCCAATTACATCATATTCTTTAATTAAATTTAATAATTCTTTTATCATATTAAATCACCATCTTTTCTTCTTTTAGTCCATTAGTTATCTTTTCAGTATATCTTTTCAAATTTTTCTTACAAGCATCAAGTAATAATGGGTTACCTTTACATATTCTTTGTAATTGCCATAATGCTCTTTCTTCAGTAAAATCTTTTCCACCTAATTCCACTATATTATCATAAGTTTTATCAAGTGTGGCAGCAACTTCTGTAGGTGTAGCAGTAGCACCATTTGATGTTCCACCAGTTTCAACTGTTCCACTTGTTCCATCAGTTTTCATAGGTTTTTTCTTCATCACTTTTTTACCCATTTTGGTTTGGTCTTTGTTATCTATTTCATCAGGTACAGCAATTTCAAATGCTTGAATATACAAGTATCTCATAGCATAAGTTTGTACACGTCCAACATCCTGCATATATTTACCTGGATCATTGGTATTGATTTCAGGTATACTGACAATGAATTCTTCTTTACTGTTGTCTTCTTGGTCGCTTATTGTAAGTTTCATTACTGGCTGTTCATACCATATGTCCTTACTGAATTGTGTTTTAAGTTTAAATTTATCACATATTGTTCTAATTATAGGGAATATGTCTTTTGTTTCTAAATAAGAGAATTTCTGGTAGTTGTTTCTACCAGATTCTTTAATGTCTTTGAAGCAATTTTTGGCTTCTTGTATTTTATCACTTGCACTCATTTCAATCATCACTTAGATTCCTATTTCCTTTATTTCTCTAGCACTGTCCAATAATTTTTTATTAAAGCCGTGTTTGATTATCTGTTTTTTATTCCAACCATAATATTTTGCCAATTCTTTAACTTCTTTCATGTCATGATAATAACTATTTTTTAAGTCAAAATACATTATTAATCACCTTTTTAATGTTTAATTATAGTTTATTTTTTATAATATATAA
>SUTG01000060.1 GCA_015063035.1 Methanobrevibacter olleyae | reverse complement strand
AAACTGAAGGAAACCCTCATAAACATGGAACCGGTGCATTATCCATGGCTCATGCAGGTAAAGACACTGGTGGAAGCCAATTCTTCATTACCCACAGCCCACAACCTCACTTAGATGGTGTCCACACCGTATTCGGACAAGTTATCGAAGGTATGGATGTTGTAAATTCCATCCGTGCTGGAGACAAAATGTTAAAAGTAACCATTCAAGGTTAAATATAAAATTAAAGCAGTTTTTAACTGCTACCTTTCTTTTTTTTAAATTTTATCTCGTAGATTTTTTCAAATAAAAACTTTTTTTAAAAATAACAACAAACTATTGAAAAAATAGAAAAATGAAAAAATAGTAAGCGACAAAATCTAAACCTATTAAAAATCTAAAAATTCAAAATTTGAATTATTAAAAATTAAATTAATAGCCGTACTCTTCATCGGCTAAATCCAAGTCATCAGGATTTCTAATCATATAACCGCATTCATGACATTTGTATGTATTGTAGTTGATTTCTTCAATAGCTTCACTGCCACATCTTGGACATCTTACCATTTATTCACCCTCCTTTATTGAATGATTATTTTATATGCATTGCAGTTTATAAAGATTTCTAAAAAATTCTTTGCAAGAAAAAGTTTATTTCTTAAAAAAATAAAAATATCCTTAAGTTAATACAAAACCAATAAAAGTACTAAAAGTATTAAAAGTACTAAAAGTATTAAAAGTACTAAAAGTATTAAAAGTTTAAAAATTAGGTGAAAATTATGGAATATGAAATTCGTGGCGGTTCATTCCCTATTGTAATCTGTACATTGCAAGAAGGGGAAACCATTAAAAATGAAACTGGGGCAATGTCCTTCATGACTTCTGGAATGACTATGGAAACCAATACTGGAGGAGGGCTATTAAAAGGTCTTGGAAGAGCATTGTCTGGAGATAGCTTATTCTTAAACTTCTTTACTGCAGAGACTGACAATCAGCAAATAGGATTCTCAGCACATAGCCCTGGAAAAATCATGCCTTTCAAATT
Source organism: Methanobrevibacter olleyae (assembly GCA_015063035.1). Taxonomy (GTDB): domain Archaea; phylum Methanobacteriota; class Methanobacteria; order Methanobacteriales; family Methanobacteriaceae; genus Methanobrevibacter; species Methanobrevibacter olleyae_A. The sequence continues at coordinate 9,526 of SUTG01000060.1, read as the reverse complement.
GGATGGATCCAATACCATCATCGGTCAGAAAAATGCATTCCTGGCTGCAGAAGACTCTGTTGAAATAGAAGTATTCTTTAAAAACAAAATTGGAACTGGAATATTTGGAGGGGAAGGATTTATCCTTCAAAAATTCTCTGGAGAGGGAGTTGTCTTCCTGGAAATTGATGGTGAAGTGATTGAACATGAACTCCAAGAAGGAGAAACCTTACTTTTAGATCCAGGACATCTCGCTGCAATGGAAGAAACTGTTGGATATGAGATTGAAAGGGTTAAAGGTGCTAAAAACATATTGTTCGGTGAAGGACTTTTCTTTGCTAGAATACGAGGACCTGGAAAAGTTTGGATTCAAACCATGCCTATCAGCAAATTAGCTGAAGCAATCATTCCATTCATTCCAACAAGTAGTGGTGGATAAGATTAAAAAGAATTAAAATAAGAAATAAGAGTTTATTAATTTAATAAACTTTTTTTCTTTTCATAATATATAAAAATCAAATATTATATAATCATTAACGATTCCACTATTCAACTTTTTACTTTTCTTAAATCATTAGCCCATTATTTTTCAGCATTGTTAAAAATTTTTAAACAATATTAAATAATATAAAATCATATTTATTATTATGTTATTTGAAAGGGAAAACACTGAGGAAAAAATCATAACCGCTACTTTTAACATTCTTCAAAAGGAAGGTGTTCAAAAAGCAACCACTAAAAAAATAGCAGCTGAAGCGGAAGTGAATGAGGTAACTATATTTAGAAAATTTGAAAATAAGAAAAATCTGATTGAGGCTACAAAAGATTACTATATGGCAACACTTCTTTCCAAACTAGAAGAAACCTTCGATTTTGATGAAGAGGATACCATCGAAGAGTATCTAAAACGCAGTTTTCATGGAGTTCTGGATTTTACAGAAGAGGATTTCAACATAATCAGAGTTGCCATGCAAGAAATTGAGGGGGCTTCAGACAAGAAACTTTTAATTTCCCAGATTACTGATGCTATTATCAATAAATTGGAAGAATTCTTTATGTTGCAATTGGAAAAGGGAACTATAAAGAATGTGAACTCCAAAGCAATATCAGTAATGTGCTTTAGCATAATATTCCAATCCACTATTTTATGGCAAATATACGGAAACGATGAGGATATCGATTCAGACTATTTCGCCAATGACTATTTAGATATTATCTTTAATGGAATAAAACCTTGAATAAAGACCAGACTACTTAGATATTATCTTTAATGGAATAAAACCTTGAATAAAGACCAGATTACTGCTTATTTATGAAATAAACAATATTGATTGTTGTTTTTAGCATTTTAATATGCAAGTAAGTACTTACAGTCGAAAATATTTATATAATAAGGTTTTGAAACATAGTAGTGTGAGTCAAATCACACTATTCCAAAAAAAGAATTCATATATTAGACCTTTAAAAATTCTAAAAAAATAAAAAATTTGTTTAATTTTTTATCAACCTTTAATTACTGTAAAAAGTGTTTCTGCATCTATGATGTGGATCACTACAGTAATTCTTTTTTAAAAAACTTTTTTTATTATATTAGCACTATCAAAACAATAATTTTTAACTTCCAATTTTTTAAAATCAATTAGTTAAAATATATAGAGCCAATAAAATTAAAAGCAAAACTACATTCAAGACTGTAAATACAATCAAATACCTGATTTTAAAATCATTAAACTCTCTAGCAAGTATCTTATATGAAATAAGATTAGCCATTGATGCGATGAGAGTGCCTAAACCGCCTATATTAATTCCAACAATAATGGCTTCATAATTTGTACTGAAGCCACTGAGCAATATGGCTGCAGGAACATTTGAAATGACTTGGGATGATAGAATGCCAAATATAACTTCATTACCTATGATCCATTGCTTAAAAAAGAAATTGAAGAAAGGAATGCTTTGCAGATTTCCTATCAAAACAAATAATACCATAAAAGTTAAAAGCAAGTAATAATCTATCCCTAAAAACACTCTTTTCAAGAATCCTTCCCACTCAATTTCAACCTTCCTCATCCTTGGCAAATGAATCTCATCACTTGGAATAAAGAATGACAATATGATTAAAAAAATCACTGATACGATTATATAAGGCAAAAGCAAGATGAAAAATGATTGGAATGGAATATGGGACACAGTATACAATACAATATTGTGTGGAGCGCCAATAGGAAGAACCATACATCCTACATTAGCAGCAATGGTTTCTAAACTTACTGCAAATATAATCAAGTCAATCCTATCCACTTTTTTTAAGGCCAATATAGTAAATGGCACAAATATAATCAATGAAACATCATTGGTAATGAAAATAGAACTGAAGAAGCAAGTGAAAACTAAAAACAAAACAAGCCCACGAGTGTTTTTAACTTTATCCAATAGCTTACGAACCAATATCTCAAAAACAGACAGATTCTTTAAAATCTCTACAATAAGCATGATTAGAAAAAGAAGAAGGATTGTTTCCCAATTGATATATCTCAAATAATCAATGCTTGGCAAAACAAAAAAGCATGAAACAATAGCCAATATTAAAGAAATGGAGAATATTGTTTCCTTTTTAAAAAAGTTTAAAAATCCATCCGTCAAATTATTCATAATATTATTTTAGTGGATATGTTTAATAAAGTTTTGAAAAAAGTTTGAAAAAATAATTAAAAATAATTTAAAATAATTAAAAATAGATTTTAAAATAATTAAAAATAATTTAAAATAATTAAAAATAGCTTAAAAAAAAGGAAAAAGAGAATATAATTAATATAATTATATTCTTTTAAGTTGGTCTATTCGTATTGAACTTATCTTTGGATCTTACACCAACCAATGAAGCAAATACAGCGAGGATACAAGCTACTGCACATATTCCACAAATGATTTGAGATGCTTGAACCACCATTCCAGCATATTTGGTTGCAAGAGGCAAGGTACCCATGACCCAAGCAAATACAAGGGTAAGAAGACCTAAGCTCATGGTTTGACCGATTGTCCTCATGGTTGCTTGAGATGCTGATGCTGTTGGAGCGTCTTTTGGTGGAACTGAACTCATGATTGCATTCATGTTTGGACTTGAGAATAATCCCATGCCTATACCTTGAAGCACCATAGCTAAAATAACCAAGTAGATTGGAGTGTCTTCATTCAAGAATGTCAAAATCAACAGCGCTACGGTTGCAATTCCCATACCAATAGCTGCCAACTTTTGAGGATGTATCCTATCTGAAAGCTTACCTGAATTAGGAGCCATGATTGCCATGATAATAGGTGTGATAATCAAGATCATACCAGCCATTTGAGCATCCCAACCCCTTACATATTGGAAATGATAATTCAATATTGTTGTAACTACCATAACTGCAATGTAACTGCATAAAGCTGCAATATTGGATGAAGTGAACTTCTTGTTTTTAAACAAGTTCATATTGAATACAGGAGATTTTTGCCTAAGCTCATAAGCTCCAAATACAACCAATATGATAAGTCCAAGAATAGTCAAGATAAGACCAGTGCTTGTTGTTAAAGTAGTAAATCCATAAATGAACAATAAAATTCCTATTCCATATAAGATGGAACCTATTGTATCGATTTTATCGTTTTCATATGTTTTCCATTCATCTGTAATTTTCCAAATCATAAGTGCAATACAGAGCACTAGGAATGGAATTACAAAGTAGAACATTGATCTCCATCCTAAGTTATGCACCAGGAATCCGCAGATTACAGGAGACAATGAAGTTGCCAAGTAAACACCAGTTACAGTAAACCCTAAAGCCTTACCTCTGTTTTGAGGTTTAACAGCTTGAACTACCATTGCCATAGCGGACACATTCAAGAATGCCACACCTGCACCTTGAAGCATACGGAAAATCAAGAATGATTCTGTTGAAAATGAAAGCACTGCATCTATTGAAGCGAATAGGTAGAGCAATACCCCTCCAAGCAAAGACTTCTTAACACCGAACTTACCTGATATCTGCCCTGCAGGAACTGTAAATACAGCAACCACGAGGAAGAATATGGTAGGTACCCAATTCTGAATAACGTTATTCATTGCAAATTCCTGTGCAATAGCTGGAACACCTATAATTATCCCGTTGGATAAGAATACTGCAAAGAATGAAGTAATGAATGATACCGCTATTACCACAGTTTCTAAATCAAATTTCATAACAATCCCTCTTTTTAAAACGTGAAACGTGAAATATATTCTTAAATCTTTTAAAAATTATAAATCCTCAACTAATTTCATGCCATTTATGGCTATTTCCTTAATTCTTTCAATGATTTCTCGATCGTCTTCTGTTATCCCCACTTCCTTTTCCCAATCCTTAGAGATTTGCCTAACCTTAGGAACCAATTCATCACCTTTGGAAGTGGTTTTTAGCATGTATTTTCTTCTGTTTTCCGGATTGACTTCCCTTTTTATGAATCCATCATCCTCTAATTTCTTTAAGGATTTGGCAATGTTTCCCTTGCTTTGGCCAGACATTATCACCAAATCATCCTGTGAAATGCATGGGTTATCATAAATCATCATGATGTATCTCACTTCATGGCCTAAATCAAATTCAGCAATCTTAGACTTTAAGTATTTAAAATGATTTTTAGACATATTATGAATCCATGCAACTAAAGGGGAGCTATCCATTATTCCTTGAAAGCTTTCACTTTCCATAATTCCACCTACTTTAAAAATTTAACAATCCATCACTTTCAAGATTATATTGTATTTTATATGATATACATGTTTCATTTGAAACAGTTAATAATGAAACAGTGAAAAAACTGGAAAACTGAAAAAAATAAAAAATAAGAAACAATAGCTAAGAGTAAAATTTTAAATCATGAAAATTAAATAAGAATATATAGAGAATTTTGGAGAATAATAATGAAACTAGTCATTCAAAGAGTAACAAATGCCAGCGTAGAGGTTGAAGGGGAAATCACAGGCCAAATTGATGAAGGATTAATGGTTTTAGTCGGCTTTGGTCAGAAAGACACTGAAAAAGAAGTTGAATACTTGGCAAGAAAACTATGCAAACTCAGAATATTCCCTGATGATGAAGGTAGAATGAATAGGTCGGTGCAAGACATAGGCGGAAAACTTTTACTTGTTCCTCAATTTACATTATATGGAAAGACCAAAAAGAACAGACCTTCATTCCATAAGGCATTGGCACCGGATGAAGCTACCAAATTATTTGATTACTTTGTGGAAAAATGCAGTGAAGACGTTCCATGCGAAACAGGAGTCTTTGGAGCATTCATGAAAGTAAGCCTATTGAACAATGGCCCAGTTACCATATTGCTTGAAAAAGAGTTTGATGAATAATTGCTTTTAAAAAATAAAATATATTGTCTATGAGGATAATATGGAAATAAAAGACGGGAAAAACCACATATTAGAAGTAAAAGAATTAATTATTGAGTATACCCAACTATTAAATAGGGATTTGTCCTTTCAAAATCTAGAAGAAGAACTGAAAGATCCCGGCAAAAAATACACTCCCCCAGAAGGAGAACTATTGATAGCTATTGAAGAAGGGAAAATATTAGGCATGGTAGCTTATCACAAACTTAATGAGAAAACATGCGAAATGAAGAGGCTATATGTTAAGCCCAATACAAGAGGAAAACACATAGGAGACGAACTTGTTCGAGAAATAATAAGCCATGCAAGAGATGAAGGGTATAGTGAAATGGTTCTTGACACCATTAAACCTTTAAAACCAGCCATAAATTTGTATAAGAAATATGGGTTTGAAGAATGTGAACCATACTACAATAATCCTATGGATGATGTCATATACATGAAAAAAGAATTATAAAAATTAAAAAACTTGTTTTCATTTTTCTAAATGCAATGCAATTATAAAATTTTATTATATTTCAAAAGTGTTTTCATCATCAATAATGATTTGGAAACAGACCTCTTTTTAATCTTTCCATGAGGGCTAAGCACTTCACAGGTGACGGCAGGAATCCCTTTCAAATTCACTTCGTCCTCTAAAGCTCCAGGATACTCTGACCCTGCTCTTTTATAAATCTTGTATTTCACTTTTGCATTTTTGGCAATGTACTTAGCGATTGCTGCACTTTTTTTAGTTGGCTTATATGATCCGAAAACAAGGTTCTTGCCTGGCTTTCCACCTGGCCTTGTTGAATGAAAATCACCGTAGGCATCACATTTGAACTTCTTAATCAATTGGACTGTCTTATAGGATATGGTTCCTTTTTTATTGGCCTTTTTATTCAAGCGAACTCCCTTGTAATCCCTTACGTTTGCAGCAGTTCCCTTTGGATTCATAAATGGCATTACATAAACTGTTCCCTTAATGTAATGGGTCTCCAAATACTTGATCAATTTCATAGCGGCAATTTGGGAAGGTATCTCATTTCCATGGCATCCTGCAGTGATGAAGACGACTTGTCCTTTTCCACCTTTGAATTTGATTACAGGAGTTCCTGATTTTGCAAGCTTAATGATCTTTCTTACAAGTTCTGAGTTTGGAACATTTGCCTTAATCCGTTTATTCTTTAAGACATTAGCTCCGGATTTCCATTTGTAATTGCTTATTTTATAGTAATTCTTTACAGTGCAGTAGTTTTTTCCGGAAATGGCGCTTGCATTATATTTGATTGCATACTTTCCTGCATTCAAGTTAAGGTAAACATAAGCTATTCCACTGGCATTTGTGTAGCGATTATAGGTTTTTCCTGAAACCTTAAAAGTCACTAATGTGTGATTGATGGCTTTTCCTTCATTATTAAGAACTTTTACAGAGAATTTGACCTTTTTACCATATGTGGAACTAATATTTTTAGTGGATGAAAACTTAGATGGAACCTTTGAAGAATCAACACTTGAATTATTGTTTGCATTGCCATTTATATTGTCATTTGACTCAGCATCAGCATCCAAGGAAATATCTGAATCAGCACTATCATTAGAGATTTCAGAAGTTTCAATTGATTGACCTTCACCAACGACTTCAATACTTGCATTAGAATCATCAGAGCCAATATCTTCAGCACTAACTGAAGATAGCAATAAAAATAAGCTAATTCCAAATAATGCAAATATTAAAAATTTTTTATTCATAAAAAAAACCCCCCTTATGTCATATTAAAATTTATTATTTCTTGATTTTTTCCATTAAACCTGATTTACGTGCATAATGGAACAAGTAAAGTTGAGCATATCCTGCATAATCACCAAAATGATCCATTCCAAAATCTCTTGTCTTTTCTGCAGAAATTTCCTCTCCATCAAAGTATAAATGGGAAACGATTCTTTTAATCCAAACATCAGATGGAAATGCCTCTTCAAAACCAAATCCATACAGTAAAATGCAGTCTGCCACTTTAGGACCTACACCAGGCATCTTTAAGATTAAATCAAATGCTTCATCATAAGTCATATCAAAAATATCTTTCAAATCCATTTCATCAAGAATCATTTGACTTGCCTTTTTCATATAAGGTGCCCTATATCCAACACCACATGACTTCAAATTATGGGTATAGCAATCGATTTCATAGCTATGGCCATCTGCATCAGCTTCTTCAATTGGAGTATCGTAAAAGTCCAGAAACTGATTAGGTCTTGGGAATCCATAAAAAATTCCGCTATCAAGCTCCACCTTTTCTCCCCAATTGTGCTTTATCTTATCGATTGACTTTGTCCAGCGTACAATGGAATTGTTTGCAGAACAGATTGAAGAGATGATGCATTCAAATGGATCTTTTGCCATGAATAATCTCAAGCCATTGCAAAAATCTACAGAAGGAGCCAGTTTCTCATCATCCAACAGGAATTCATAGAATTTTTCCAAGTCAAAGTCCAAGTCATAGATTTTGGTCAATTCCATATTGATCTCATTTTCAATTGTTTTGATTTCCTTATTGGATAAGTTTTTTTCATCGAGAATCTGAGAAAATTGATGATTTCCTAATTTTTTAGGAAACTCATATAGATAAGAAAATTCATTAAAATTAGATTTATCTTGTGATAGCTTTAAAAGAATTGGAAGGTTATTTAAATTAATAGTTTCATCACTAAGTTCATTAATAATTAAAGGAACTTTTAAGTAAATTAATTCATTAAACTCATCCATATCTCCAACTGAATTATGCCTCCACGGAGCTTGTGAAGTTTGACCTGATTCTTGGGTTAACTTAATATTGATTAATGAATTAAACTGAAGACTTGACATAACACCACTTCTAAATCCTATCCTAATCACATATTGGAAAAAATTAATATCAGCTAGAAAGTTTCCCTAATTGGAACCCCTTTTTCTTTCAAAAACTTTTTAACTACTGGAACTGGGTACTCATCGAAATGGAAAATGCTCGCTGCAAGAGCTGCACTTGCATCAGCTATTTCAAAAGCTTCAAGTATGTGTTGAGGGTTTCCAACACCACCAGATGCAATGACTGGAATGTCCACATTATCGTTGATTGCTTTTGTTAGGACAAGGTCATAACCGTCCTTGGTTCCATCTCCATCCATTGAAGTGAGAAGAACTTCACCTGCGCCTCTGTCTTGACATTCTTGAGCCCAAGCAATGGCATCCATGCCAGTGAACTCCCTTCCACCATAGATACTGCAATCAAACCATACTTCACCTTTGTCTGTATCTACAATGGTCTTGCCTTTAGCAGCTTCCTTGTCCTCTTCAACATATCTTCTTTTAGCATCAATTCCTATTACAACCGCTTGAGAGCCTACAACCTTGGATGCATCTGTCAATAGCTGAGGATTGTGAATCGCAGCAGTGTTTGTAGAGCATTTGTCTGCACCTGCCTTAAGCATACGAGTGTAATCTTCTACTTTCCTTATTCCTCCACCTACACAAATTGGAATGAATACATTTTCAGTCAATCTTTCAATAACATCCACCATGGTCCCTCTGCGTTCATGGGAAGCGGTAATATCCAAGATCACTATCTCATCTGCTCCATCTTCGTAATATTTGGTAGCAAGTTCCACTGGATTTCCAGCATAACGGATCTGCTTGAATTCAACTCCCTTCACCACTCTGCCTTCTGGAACTTGCAGGTCACAATCTAAACAAGGAATAATTCTTTTAGTAAGCATGATAATCACAAAATGTTTAAAATTCTAATTAATATATATTTCATTTAATAAATTTATTTAATTAAATTTTATTAAATTATTAAAAATTTTAATCTAACTCTATTTTTATTTAATATAATTAATATTTTTAACTAAAAATAAAAATTTATTGCTCATTAAAACTAAAATTTTAAAAAAGATAATAAATAAATTAATATAATAGACAAATTATTGATGCTAGAATAATAGCAATATCAATAAATTATTTGTTTTGGGCCTATAGTCTAGTCAGGATTATGACGTGGGACTTCGGATCCCAAGGTCGGGGGTTCAAATCCCCCTAGGTCCGTTTTAAAAAATAGCTATTTTTTAAAAATATTTGAAAAAATAATAAAAAATGGTCAAATAAAAAAA
>SUTG01000010.1 GCA_015063035.1 Methanobrevibacter olleyae | reverse complement strand
TCCATAAATAGCCTGAGTTTCTGGTAATGCAGAGAAAATAATACCTCTTGCAAACATGTCGTTATCTTCTGCTACAGCTCCAACAGATCCAGCTGCTGCCATACCTTGTCCTAAACCGGAACCTAATCCAGCAAAACCAATTGCTACTCCAGCACCAATTGCTGCTAAAGCAGTACCTAAAGCAATTTCTACCATATAATATATCTCCTTAAATTAAATTGTTTAAATAAATCGTTTAAATATAATTTTTCATTATATTCCAATAGAACGTAAAGTTCTTGATAAAAGAACGTCATTTTTATAAGAATTGTCATTTGACATTTTTATAAGCATAAGTTCTTTAGTTTTAATTATGAATTATCATAATTGCATTAAATATAAAATCACATTTCCAATAATTTCATCTTTAAGCGTTGAATTATAAAACTATAAATTTAAATTTTGTCTATTTTTTGATTTTAGTAAATTGTCTTTTAGCTTTAAAAGCTTCAAATGAATGTTTTCCACCCATATAGAATTGAGAGAAGAACTCTACATAGTTAAGACGCAAAGCGTTAACACCAGCACCTAATACTTGGAAAAGGAAGTTAGCAATGTGTCCACCGATAAAGATGATAATAGCTAAAACAATACCTACAACTGGAATCATGTCATTTACCATATTGGTCAAGATGTTTACAGTCATTGCAATACCACCAGTAGCTAAACAAAGAGCTAAAAGACGAGCATATGAAAGTACATCTCCCATGAATCCAAATACATCCATAAGTCCGTAAGCACCGTTACCCCAGATAAGCATACCAAGAGCAGCAACAATAAATACTGCACCTAATGCCATACCAATCATTCCAATAGCTGGGAACAAGAATCCTAAAACCAATAAGATGATACCAAGTTCAAATACAAACCATACGATTTGAGAACCGATAGCTTCTTTTTTCTCGCCGTATCTTAAATTGTCAATTGCACCTAAGATGAAACCAAGGTTGGTGTAAATAATACCAATTACAATAGCAATAACTAAGATAGTAGCTGGATATTTGAACGCATTAATGGAATCAATAACTGTAGGGAGAGCAGGGCCCCAACCTAATATTCTAGTCCATAGGTCCCCAAGTAAACCATTGGTAACCAGACCTAAAATAATAGCCCATACACCACTTGCGATGATGATTAAACCACCATCATGCATGGTTCTATTGACTTTACCCATTCCTCTGTATAAAATGAATCCTATAATTGCAACTAAAAGACCATAACCTGCATCGGTTAAACAGAAACCGAAGAAGAAAGGATATGTAAGAGCTACAAATAAAGTAGGGTCAATTTCATTGTATTTCAATGGGGAATACATTTCAACTAACAATTCATAAGGTTTTGCATAAGCATTGTTTTGCTGCAATACAGGAACATCCTCTGCATTGTCTGGAACTTCCTCAACTTCCATGATTGCATGGCCTTCAGTTGCGGTCTCAATAATGCTTTGAGCTTTTTCCACATCTTTTTCAGGCACCCATGCCTCAAAGACATAAGTCTTGTCAGTTTCAGCAAAACCAGCGAAAACCTCATTTTTATCTTTCTCATTTTCTAATTGTTCTTTTAAAGCAAGAACTTCATCATCCCATTTTTCCGCTACAACTTTCAATTCAGCTTTAGCTTGGGATCTTTCACTTTCGATAGCTTGGAGTCTGGATTCAGAAGAGGAAATAAGACTATCTGGTCTTCCTTCTAAACCTTCAGTTTCAAACTTCTCGAATTCATTTTTCCTAAGTAAGGTATAGATATCATCCTTATACTCATTAGCAACGACGACAACCATGATATAACTTTCTTTTTCTTCGCCTGGAACTAATTCATAGAAGAGATCATCTGTAATCTTACTGTATTCATCTTTGAATTTCTGAGCTGACTCAGCAGTGATCCTACCAACAATGGTAGAAGTGTACTTGGAATCGCTTAATAGACCTAAGTCCATGTCTAAAGGTTTTAGCTTTAGAGCCAAATCCTTATTTGATTCAAGTTTACTCTCTTCACTGTCTAGTGCGGCTAACTTATTTTCAATACCTTTTGTTTCACCTTCAACCTGGCTTAATGTTGATTCTGCATAAGCTATCAAGCTTTCAGTATCAACATCCTCGACTTCTTTTGGAACTGGAAGGTCAGGACTGATAAATGACATTATCAGTTCTTTCATGCTCCTATCCTCAGACAAGGCATCTCCAAGCAAATCGGAAATACCGCTTGTCTTCATGAGAAGTGAAGATAGCTTACCGGTGTGGGGTGTAACTTTTGAAGGTTTCAAAAGTTCTGCTAGCTTAGGATCTTGCTGAATACGTTCAGAAATATCATTTATTTGAACAATACCCTCGTCGTGAAGTGCACTGACCGTAGGACTAGCGTATTTGTCCAAAGTTATAACATTAAGCTTACGCATTCTCGCAGTTCTAAACATTATCTCACACTATAAAATATTTTTAACAATAATTGAAGCAGCTTCATCTATATTGCCTCTAGCAGCTTTTTTGATATTTTCAACATCTTTTTCTGCTTGAGCACTTATAGTTTCAGCTTCTTTCTTTGCATTTTCTTCTGCATTAAAAACAGTAGATTGAGCTTCTTCGCTAGCTTCATTCTTAGCAAGTTCAATCATTTCATTAGCTTTAACAGTAGCCTCATCAATCATTGCTTTCGCATCGACTGTTGATTGTTCTACTAAGGAATCAGCATCGCTTTCAGCTTTTTTTATTTGGGTAATAGCTTCTGATATCCCTGCCATAATAAATCACCATGGTAATTTTATTTTTATTTTTGTTAATATATATATTTTATTAAAATATTTTAATATTATAATATAATAGAGAAATTATAATGAAATCATAATTTGAATTTTTAGCTTAAAATTCTAAGCAAAATCTATGAAAAAATTGCTTGAAATCAGAGAAAAATTAATGAAGATTTGGAAAGCTTAGAATTAATAAAAATCAAAAATAAAGTATTAAAACAAAGATTTTTAAAATATGAAAAGATCAATTTCATGAAAAAATCTTGAAATTTCATGAAATAAAAAACAGCTGAAAATTTTAAAAAAATAGATTGAATTGAAATAAAATTTAAAAAGGAAAAAAATTTTAAAAAATAAACTGTTGAAAAATGGAAAAATATAATATAAAAGAAATAAAAAATTTAAAAAAATTAAAAATAATTAATAAAAATTAATAAAAAAAATTAATAAAAAATAGAAAAAAATTAAAAATAATTAATAAAAATGAATAAAAAATAGAAAAAAATAGAAAAAATTTAAGATTATTTATGGAATAATCTTAAAAAGGACACAGGCAATTTTCCAAGGTATGCCGCAACAGCTATTGCAACTAATACTACGCCAAATAAAATGAAAATAAGATTATATGGCATTAATAAGAATGTTATACCTACTAGAATGAAAATTAGCCCATCAATGAAAATAGCTGCCTTAGTCCAGCTAGGTTCAAAAACAGACATTGCAAGTGTCCATCCAACTACAATAAGCACAACGCTTGAAGCGATTATATCATAAGTTACTGGATTTGCATCCACATAATTCCATAATCCTAAAACCATTAGGATGACTGAAAAAGCAAGCAAAATAATTGATTTCTTTGTAAATCTCATAGTATCCTCTTAAATCCTTTTTCAATAAGCGTAATTATTTGTAAATGACCAATTCTTCAATAGCTTTTCTAGGAGTATCTCTTGGCTCTGCATTTCCATAACCTAAAGGAGTGAATAGGACAGGCTCCCATTCATCATCTAAATCAAGGAATTCTCTTGCCTTATCCGGCTTGAATGCTGCAATGAAACAAGTGTTCAAACCCACATCTTCAGCCGCAAGGATCATATGGGTCATTACAATGGTTGCATCAATGTCTGCAATGTTCTTATCATCATACTTTCTAGTCCAAGCCTTTTCCTTTGAGGCAACTACACAAAGGACAATTGGCGCTTGTGTAAACCAATCAGGGCTGTAAATTCCTTTCAATTCTTCCTTATGCTTTTTAGTGTCAATTACAATTACCTTAAAAGGCTGGAAGTTTACTCCTGTTGGAGCAAGTTGAGCAGCTTTTAAAATCTTATCTAATTTTTGCTTCTCCACTTCCTTGTCTTCAAAGCCTCTCATACTGTATCTTTGTTCAATAACATCAAAAAATTCCATTTAAATTACTCCATTAAATAAATCATTTTGATAAAAAAATTAATAATAAATCATCAAATTTATAATCATTTTTGATAAAAAATTAATAATAAATCATCAAATAAATAATCATTTTTGATAAAAAATTAATAATAAATTATATTACTCCTCATCCATTTTTCTGTTTTTAAAGCCTTCATAAACGATATCTTCCAAATCACAGAATCGTCTGAATTTCTCTTCCTCTTCCATTTCTTCATATGCATGAGCTACAAGTCCAGGGAGTCTTCCAATCATGAAAATACCTAAACCTAAAGAGCTATCAAAGCCTAAATCGGAAAGCAATCCTGCATTGACCCCATCCACATTCAAGCAAATGCCTTTTCTCTCAGAGAGTATGCTCTCGATTGCAAGCGCCAATTTTGTATGTGGGCCAATTGATGATTCCATAATAGCCAAATCAATCAACCTTACTGCACGAGGGTCCTTATCATGATACCTATGGCCATAGCCAGGTATTCTTTTGGATTCGGATTGGTACTTATCAACAATTTCAATAGCCTTCGCAGCTATTTTCTTGTTCACATCCTCCTCTGCAGTTTCTTCAAGGTTTAATGAACTGATTGATTCCTGGAACAATTCCATAGCCTTTTCAATAGCTCCTGCATGGTTTTTTCCAAAGGACAACAATCCTCCTGCAACAGCATTGTTGATATTTGCACCTGATGATGCTATCAATCTTGCAGACTGTGTGCTTGGAGGAGTTACACCATGATCGCAAAATGAAACAAGAATATGGTTGAATATCTTGGACTGCCTCTCATCAGGCAATCTTTCTCTAAGAAGCAAGAACACCATCTCTGCAAAGCTAAGGTTTGTGATTAAATCTTCCTGATTATAACCTCTAGTAACCAATTCATTAGGCTTTACATCAGTAATCTTAGTTTTAATGCTCTGTGGGAATTTAAAACCATTCTTGCCAGGTTTTGGATTTTCGTTCATAATATTCTCCTAAATAATCTAAAAAATATCTTTATTAATAAATTTAATCTTTTTCTATTTATACTATCTCATCATTAAACTAATTAAAATACAAAGCTTGAAACCCTTGGCTCAACAAAACATGCAGGCCTTGCTGCTACAATTCTCACTCCACTTGCCCTTTGAGACCCTATATTTACAAACGATCCAAGGACTGTTGTCTTACCTCCAAGACCTAAAGGACCTATATTTGTCTTGTTCAACTCTTCTGTAATGTATTTTTCAATATCTGATTGATTGCTTAAATTACCATGAGCCATTGCTCTAATCATCAATGCATTTGCCTCAAAGTGGGTTCTACCTACTCCAATAGCTGGAATTGATGGAGTGCAACCTAACATAGCCAATGATTCCTTTAGCCAATCCAAAGCTTCACCGAAAACTATTTTTGATTCTCTTTTATGGAAAACCCTATAGGTCTTTGCCCTTATTTCAGGACCTCCGCCTTCCAATAGAACAGTGATTCTTATCTTATCATCATCCACTCCAATCAGCCTTCCATAAGTGGATTCATCTTTCTCCTCTATTAAAAAGGATGCAGGCTTCATCATATTGGGTTCATTGTATAAACCTTGCGATTGCTCAATACGTTCCATATCATTTCCTTTAACTGCCATTGGCCTTCCTGGAAGATTATCAAGTCCTTGAGCAATGCCAATATTGATTTCATTGAAAAATCCCTTAGGAATTTCCCTTTCCTTTCCTATTTCAATCAGGACATGAGGAATTCCTGTATCATCACATAATGGAAGCTTCTTATCATCAGCTACCTTAAAGTTTTCTATCATCTGTTCCAAGGCCCAGACTGCATTTTCATTGTTCAGCTCCTTTTCCAACTTTAGAGCATTTTCATAAGCGGATAGTCTGTCCTCACTATATGAACTGCCTGCATTTACAACTGCATCTTGAACCTTTTCAATCAAATCCATAATATCAACAATAATTTTAATTTGAAAAAACGATGAAATCAATTATTTTTATTTATGTTTACTATAATTTGCTCATTATAGCTTCAGGATAATGCCTTTCAATCAAATCCCTAATTAAAGCCACTTGCTTAGCTCTTTGACGTGCTTCCTTTACAGTTGTGTCCCAACTGTGATGCTTTGCAACTGATCCTCCAGTCTTCAAATAGACGGGACTTGCCACCTTGATCATTTCAGGAACCTCATAATGGCGGATGAAACCTCCAGTGGACTTTGGATTTTCTGTATGAATATCAATTGGAATGTCTATTGCATCTCTAAGTGATGCAAGCATTGGAATCTGAAGGTCCCTTACAGGATTAAGTGAGTTCAATCCGATTGATTCAAAGAGTTTAGCTGAGGCAGGATTGGAACAGCCTGCATGGGCAGACAACTTGAATAATAGGTCTTTAGGAAGTTCACCTGCATCTCTCATTTTAGAAAGAGTATAAAGCAATCCTTCATCATATAATAAGATGCCTCTAACTCCTAAATCAACTGCTCTTTTAACATCTTCAATAGCATAAACAAGGTTACTGTAACCTCTTAATCTGTATCCTATGCGTTTTCCCTCTTCAGTTTGAACGGTGGCGCTTGTATCATAGGGAGCCCTTGGACCAACTGCTAAAAACAATTGCATATTAATTTCTTTAGCCAAATCAACCATTTTGCATATTTCATCATCCAATAGGAACATGATTCCCTTGGTTTGAGTGGCCCTATGAATTGTTAAGTCATAATCATTAGAAGCTTCTAAAAGAGATTCAAGTGCAGAGGGACCTTGTATTCCTGGAACTTCAAACCTGTATTGTCCTCCATCTTCAAATCTTTTCTCTGATGTATAATCATCATGCAATTCATTGATTCCTAACTTTTCTAATGATTTTTTAGTTTCATCCATCATAAAAATCACTTTGATAAAAACAATATAATAATTTTATAAACCTAATATTCTTTGATAAAAAAATATTTTATAAACCTAATATACTTTGATAAAAAAATATTTTATAAACCTAATATACTTTGATAAAAACAATTAATAATTTTATAAACCTAATTCATTAAAGACTTCATTGATTGGATAATCTTCCATATGTTTAATTATTTGTAATTTATTCATATTAAACTTAGGATTTAAAAGTCTGAATTTCTCTAAGATACCTTCATCTGATAAAGGATTTTCCACTTCTCCCAATGGATAATAAGTCGTATTTTCTAGAGTTTTACCTTTATATTTAATTATTACTTTAGATGGTCTTTTTTCTGGAGTCAATTGATTTAATTCATCATTATTATCAATCTTCATTACCTTTGCAATATCCTTAATTTTTTTAATCTCATCATCTGATTCTTCATCAAAAAGACCTTTATCAATCAATTCATCAATTGAATCCAAACTCAAATCGTCACAAACTAAGGAAATGGCAACTGCATAAGGCAAGGATTGCTTTAAATCCTGAAGATTTTTTGGATTGAAATTGTCATGTTCACTTGCTATTTTGTAGGTTTCAATATCTATTGAATCAATATCATACAATTCAAGATTATTCAATTCCTCCTTTAAAGCCAAAGTTGAATCAATAGCTGAATGAATATGTCTGCAGAAAGGATATTTCTTTAAATAGACATTGCATATATGGAATCTGTTTAGATTCATATCAATGAATTCCACTAGTTTTCCATCATAAAAATTTCCTTTTTCATCACAATGCCTATCATATAAATCTGAAGCCATGGCTTTTATGAATCCTTCATTTCCATCAATCAATGATTCTCCACCAGTAAAACCGTTTTTAGCCAAGAAAGCGGATAATATTCCATTGTAAACTGCATTTCCAACATGCAATGACTTGCCCATTGTACCTGCATGATCCGCTTCAAGAAGTCCTGAAGATTGTGTTGCACATAAACCTAAACAATGCTCTGTCTTCTCCAAATCAAGTTTTAAAAGCTTTGACGCTACAACTCCAGATGCAAAGGCCCCTACTGTCCCAGTGCTATGGAATCCTTGGTTTCTGTGATCTGGATTAACAAGCATTCCAAGTGCAATTGCTACTTCATAACCTGCAATAACAGCCTCAAAAAACTCTTCCACTGTGATATCCAAGTCTAAATTCTTATCTGTTGCCAAAGCCAATATTGTGGAAAATACAACTGACCCCGGATGCAATTGAGCGAATCTATGACCATCATCCAAATCCAAGCCATGAGATGCGATTCCATTTATGAAACCCTTATTCAATGAATTAAAATCATTGCCATATAATTCATAAATGGTTTTAATTGCTATTTGGGCATTTTCAGTCTCTAAACCTCTTAGATAAACTGCCAAATAATCTATAAAACATAATTTAGCCTTCTCAATAGCTTCTTTGGGAATATCCCCATATCTTAAATGAATCAAATATTCGGACAATTGATTGATAATCATAATCTTATCTTTATAATTACTATATAATAAATTTGTACAATAAAAAAAAGGATTTGGCAAATGGATATTTGAAAAATTTGAAAGAAGTTAAAATTAAAGATTGAAAATAATTATTTGAAAAATTTAAAAGAAGTTATATTAAAGATTAAAAAATATTAAAAAAAGAATTTAATTAAACCATTCCTGTAGCAACTAAAGTTATATGAGCAATAGCTGCAGAACAAAGGTAAGTTCCTGAAATCACAATTAAAGCAATGATGATTCCTTTCCAACCGATCTTCTTAAACTCTTCCCAATCATTACCGATTGCAATACCAACATAAGCCAGGAATGCAGTACAGATTGTAGTCAAATCAATCTGGGAAACGTAATGAACCAGGAAGTCAGCTGTTGGAACACCTGGAATTGCTACAAAAATACCGATTAAGCTTATATAAATGATTGCTTGAATGTTCCATGGGATGATCCTTTCAAGAGACATCCCAATGATTGTAATGAGTGAAATCAAAAGCATTCCAATGAATGCATCAATTATTGAAGTATTGAATCCTATATAATTTCCCACTGCCACAATAAATGAGAATATTACAAGGAAGGTAGCCCATCTCTCAAGCTTACCTAAAGTCAAGTCATCAGTAGTTGCATACTTATCATGCTTTACCTCTTCAATGGCATAATCATCATCAATGCTTATTATCTCATCATGACCTAAGATATGGGGAGCTAACCAATCATACATTCTTTCTGCAAGCGGAAGTGAAACAAATATGCACATATAAATACCGAAACAGAATGAAAGAAGGTTACTGCACCCTGCAAAAGCCTCCAATTGAGTGGCCATTGATGGGAACATATGCATCAATGGAGCAAGAGCCGCAGCATTCATACTTGCACTTCCTACACCTGAAGCCATTGCGTAAGCATAGGGGTGCATAGGAATGAGTGAAGCGCTGATACTTGATAAAAAGCTGATGAATGGAGTACCGAGAATGGATCCAATTACAAAAACAGCTAAAACTCCACGAGTCTCTGGGGATTTGAAGCCATACTTATCGATAATGACTCCTAAGTTAGGTTCACGACAAATTGAACTTGTCATACCTATAACTTCCCTTCTAAATCCAAAAAACAGTGCAATAGGCAATGCCAAAAGAGTTCCTAAATTACCTATTTGCTGCAAAATCAAAGCAGGGCCCACTTGGAAAATACTGGATATTGCCTGCCCACTTGAAATAGCCAATTTAGTGATTAAGACACCAATGAATAAAACCATAGCCCCTTCAGCTACCTTAGATTGCTTAGGCCCAACAAACTTAATAGGCTTTGCAAGATAAAGAGCCAATCCTAAAACAAGCGCATATATTAAAGGTAACAATAAAACACTGATAGTTTCTGTTATTTTTATCTCCTTAACTCCAATGAACATTGAGATTATAACCAATACAAACACAACAATGTGTAAGTTATACTCCTTCCATGGAGGTCTCTTCTTAATTGCCCTATCCGTTTTTTCCCTATATGGGTGTTGAGCTTGACTGTCAGTGATAAAATCCCGCCTTAATTTAATGTATACATATAAACTTAACCAATTTAAATAAGTTTTATGATTAAAGATTATAAGTTTATTATTTATATACTAAACTATTTAATTTTTAAAAATTATAAATCATGACAGATTATTGCTTAATTAGATTAGAATTCTTAAAAAATAATCAGTCAATGGAAAAATTTATGAAAAAACTTACAAAAGTGAGGGAGATATTGAAAAAATTAAAAAATAACTTAAAGAATACTTAAAAAATAACTTAAAAATAACTTAAAAAATAAATAAAAAAAGTGAGAAATGGATTTCTTAAATCATTCCTGTTAATAATAAAACCACATTTGCAATGCTTGCAGAACCAAGGTAAGTTCCAGTAATCACAATCATGGCAATGATGATTCCTTTCCAACCGATCTTCTTGAACTCTTCCCAATCATTACCGATTGCAATACCAACATAAGCCAGGAATGCGGTACAGATTGTAGTCAATTCGATTTGGGAAACATAATGAACTATAAAGTCAGCAGTTGGAACACCAGGAATAGCCACAATGATACCGATTAAACTTATATAAATGATTGATTGGATATTCCATGGAATAATCCTTTCAAGAGACATTCCTATAATTGTAATGAGTGAAATCAAAAGCATTCCAATGAATACATCGCTTATTGGGGTTTTATAACCTACAAAATTTCCAATAGCCACGATAAATGAAAATATTACAAGGAAAGTAGCCCATCTTTTAAGCTTACCTGAAGTCAAATCCTCTGAAGAGGCATATTTATCATCCTTTACCCCTTCAATAGCATACTCATCATCAATGGTATGCTCATCGTCTTTTCCTATTCTTGGGGATATCCATTTATACAATCTTTCTGCAATAGGCAAGGAAATGAAAATACACATGTAAATTCCTAAACAGAATGAGAGAATATTACTGCATCCTGCAAAGGCTTCAAGTTGGGTGGCCATAGCGGGATATGTATGCACTAATGGGACCAATGCTGCAGCATTCATACTTGCACTACCAATACCAGACGCCATTGCAAATGCATATGGATGGAAAGGTATAAGTGAAACACATATGCTTGAAAGGAAACTGATATAAGGAGTACCGATAATTGATCCAATCACGAAAATAGCCAAAACTCCACGAGTCTCAGGGGATTTAAAACCATACTTATCGATAATGACACCTAAGTTAGGTTCACGACAAATTGAACTTGCCATACCTATAACTTCTCTTCTAAATCCTAAAAGCAAAGCAACAGGCAATGCAATAAGGGTACCTAAATCACCTAAAAGCTGTAAAACCAAAGCAGGGCCTACCTGAAAAATAATATTAATGGATTGTCCACTTGAAATAGCTAATTTAGCAATTAGGACACCTATGAATAAAACCATAGCCCCTTCAGCTACCTTAGATTGCTTACTGCCTACAAACTTAATAGGTTTTGCCAAATAAAGACCCAATCCCATAACTAATGCATAGATCAATGGCAATAGTAAAACACTGATAGTGTCTGTTATCTTAATCTCTTTTACTCCAATGAACATGGAAATAATAACTAAAATAAACACGACAATATGTAAATTATACTCCTTCCATGGAGGTCTCTTCTTTATCGCCCTATCAGTTTTTTCCCTATATGGATGTGAAGATTGATCAGTAATAAAATCACTCCCAATTATATTAATAATATTTTCTTAATTAAAAAAAAGTCTTTTAATTTTAATTTTTAGTTTATTACTTATAAACTAATCTATTTATTCCTCAAAAATGATAAATAATGACTAATAGTGATGAATAATGACAAATAGAACATAACTAGGTTAAATAAGGGCAATGATATGTGAATAGTAATTAAGAAAAATAAAAAAAATTTAAAAAAAAGCAAAATTATTCCAAATTCATACGAATCAAAGGTTTGGACAAATGACGTCTTGCTGAAACTGGAGTTTCATAGAATTTGCCATTGACTAATGTTCTTTCCACCTTTTCAGCTATTTTCTCATCTGACTCTATCCTATTGCCACAGCTTTTGCACTTGAATCCTTTTCCTTTTCCAGCAGAGGTCATTCTCTTGCCACATTTACAAATAGGATTCCTATAAACAAACTCATTTAGCTTTATGACTTGGAACTTTTCAATGTTGAAAGTGTTCTGTTCACCTATTCCTCCATAAAGCTCAATCTCATCTCCTGCTCTCAATTTGGCTACAACTTTTCTAAAGTTCTTGGTTGGTTCATATGCTCCGCACTCAATTTCACCGCTTTCATCATAGAATGTGAAGAACATGTGCCCTCCTTCAATTATATGGGGCTTGTCCTTGACAAATCCTTTAATCCTATAGCAGGAATACTGTTTAAGCTCACTAATTGAATTTGCATTTTGAATGTGCATGTCAGTATGTTGATTTGTCTTGAAAATGCATGAATCAACAATCTCCTCATTTGGAATGACAATATCCCGTGCAGCCTCAAGAACTTCAGGACTGTTGGACCTGATACCATACAGAACAGGGCATGGAGTCTTTGGTTCAATGGCCAAATACTTGCCGTCAATGTTTTCAAAGGTTTCAGGATATGTCTCCTTGTCCATTTTGACAACTGAATCATAATCAATATTCCTTTTTGTCCCATATCTTGATGGATGCCTATATGCCAATAGCTCATAGGTATAATCTTCAAGAGGACATGAAATAGCTGCAATTGAACCGATTATCCCCCTTCCTTTCTTGAACTTATGGATTTGAGCACCGATATGATTTGCAAACTCCTCTGCCTCTTCAATAGTGATTATTGAGTAAATTGCCTTAAATGCATAATCAATCATCTCTTCAGTGATTTCACCTTGATAGAACACTACCCCAGGATTAGTGTTGTCACAATCAAACATTGACAGCTCGGACACATATTTCAGCACAATTTCCTTTGCCAAATCAATGTCTTGATCCAAGCTCAATTTAAATGATACTCCTCCATTTCCTCTAGTCTTGAATCTTGCAAAAGGGTTTAGACGAATCAATCTTGGATGGCCAATAATCTCTATACCATTATCCCTGAACTCATTTAGGATAGTTGATGCAAGAAATGTAGTGCACATCCCATCTGGAGAGTCTGTATCATCAATTCCAATATAAAAATAATCCATATAAATCACTGAAATTCCAATATGACTAATTAAAAAATTTAGTTAATCTATTAAAGAATAATTATTAATAATCAAAAATCTAAAAAATTAAATAAAAATTAAATAGTCAATTTTATATTAATCTTAAAAGATAATAATATTATTAAAATATATTGAAACTAATTAATAAAAATTATCTTAAAATGAATCTAATCACATATATCTGAAAACATTGAATTTATACGAGGCGATCCTATGGCAATAACAAATAGGAATCAATTAATACGGGAAGTTTATCAACTGCTAAACAAAGAGGGCTTTGAAACATCAAATATCTATGAACAAAGCTGCTTTGATATTGTGGCTCGTAAGAAATTGCTTATTCTACTTTTAAAAGTCCTCGTGAATATCGATAGTATAAATGAATCTCATGTAGAGGAGATTAGGCAAATCTCTAATGTTTTCTTAGCCAGTCCAATCATTGTAGGAGTGAAATCCAAAAACCATATTTTGGAAGAGGATGTTGTCTATGAAAGACATGGGCTTCCTGCAATTGGCCTTGAAACCTTAAAGAACATGATTGTCTATGATGAGTATCCTGAAATCCTTGCAGACCGTGGAGGATATTACGTTCAAATCAATGGAAATGTTCTAAAGGAATACAGAGAAGAATACAACTTATCATTGAAGGATTTAGCTGATTTGGCACATGTTTCAAGAGCTACAATGTACAAGTATGAAAATGGAATGGTGAGAGCAAACACTGAAACTGCAATGCTTCTTGAAGAAATCTTGAATACAAAGATTACCCTTGATATCGACCTTTTTGAACCTTATCAGGAAGACATTAAGCTAAAGGCAGATACAAGCAGTCTAAATCAGACACAAGGAACAAATGCTCAAAACTTGGCAAAATTAGGTTTTGGTGTGGTTTCAACCAATAAGAGTCCATTCGATGCACTTGCTAAAGCTGAAATAGCCACTAGAAAGAAAGAGCAAACTCCACTCATAGCTAACTTGAACGTTCAGGATGAGCAGAATACAAAAACATTGAAGAAAATGGCAATCAGCTTAAAGGACCTTTCCCTTGTAACCTCTTCAGACCCATTCTTTGTGCTTAAGGATGATAAGATCAAGGATTCAATCGATGGAATTCCAGTAATCAAGTCATGGGAAATGAAAGAGGTTGAGAATTCCAAAGAGTTCTTAAGGTTGATTAGAGAAAGAAGAAATAATTAATTAAATTTTTATTTGAAATAAAATTATCAAATTAGGTGAGAATATGGATTTTCAAAAAAATAGAGGAATGATAATTCTTATTGTTGCATTGATATTGGCTATTATATTGACTTTTTATGTTGGAATTGTCAATCCAATCATTTTAGGATTAGGAATTCTTGCAATCATAGTAATTCTAATCAATATCTATGTTGAAAAGATTAGAAAATAAATATTTAAAAAAAGAATCAGCAAATGAGGAATTTAAGATTCCTCTTCAACATCACATGGCTTGATCCACTCTTCTTCACCATTTACCAAGGTTTGAATTGCATCTATAATGCAATGTGGATTCCAGCCAACTACAGCATCGGCCTTTTCAACTATTTCTTCCACAACATATTCCACACCAAATGAGCGAACAAAAAGCAATGGAATATCATATTCCTGTGATTTATCAATTAACTCATCACAGATTTCCTTATTTTGATGATAAAGACCATAAAGCAATACAATTACATCTATTTTTTCGAATAATTCATCATTCAACTCATCATCTTGAGTATTGTATTCCTTCCATTTGAACTCCTTTTGACTGTTTATCCTTTCCTTATAGAATTCATATTCATTATAGGAATCGATTCCTTTACTTATAAGAAGATTATAAACCTTATTTTGATTTTCATCTGACATACAAATCACTTTATTATAAATAATCATTAAATATAACAATAGTTATATTATGGATTAAAAAAATATAAAAAGAATCATTTATCCAAATTGATTCTTTCTGTTGCAGTATAAAGGTTAAATCTGTCACCACGTACAAAACCGACCATAGTGATGTTTCCCTTTTCTGCAATGTCATAACCGGATCCTGCAGGAGCCGCATTTGAAACCAAAATAGGAATTCCTACTCTAACAACTTTAATAAGCATATCTGCAGGCATTCTTCCACTATAACATACATAGCATTTGGATAAGTCAAATCCCGCTTTAGCTGCTGCACCGATTACCTTATCAACTGCTACATGACGGCTTACGTCCTCACGGGTAATGAACTGGTCACCATAAACCAATTGCGCAACATGAACACTACCAGTCTCTTGCCAAATTTCAGCTTTAGCTGTGAGCCTTTTCATGTTTTCAATAATTTCAGTTGCATTTACTACCAAGTCAGATTCTATCGGTTCAATTGATTTAAGTTCAGTTCTCCATCCTCCCGCACTATCAGACATTACCCCTTGATATTCCAAAAGTCTGCAGGCACAGGCATGTTTAGCTCCGCCTTCCTTTTCCTGGACCAAATCATCACTTTCAAGGTCAATTTCTGGAGTGTGCATATGGACAGTTTTGATGATGACCTTCTTGTCATCAACTTCAATGCTCTCAATCTCATCAACAGATTTTACCAATCCATCACCTAAGCAATATCCGACGGCGAAATCATCCAAATCTGCAGGATATGTGGAAAATTTACGTGGTTGGAGGAAGTCTATATAGAAATATATGTTTTCATCTTCAACAGTCTCTTCCTCAACATGCTCATATTTTCCATTTTCCCATCTGATTGCAGGGATTTTCTTAATGAACTCCATATTCCTCACCTTAAACAAATAAAATATAAATAATTACCTTAATTTCAATATTATTTTTTATTCTTAATATAATTTATAACAATAGTTATATTTATAAATTTATATTAAATCTTATTTAAAATGCCGAATGTTTCCTCCGCCTCTCTTTCACTTGCAATTCCAACAGAGACCATATCAGCAAAATCCAATGTATTCAGGAAATTGAAAGCTTCCTCTGGCCTTTGGATACCAACTGCCAAAATCTTATTGATTATGATCTTCTTATCAATTTTATCAAGCATTCCTTTCAATTCATCCTGCTTATCAGACCTGAAATCTGGAATGTCCATCATGTATCCAAGCTTGTTTACTGGAATCATGTAAAAGTCAAAGAGGCTTTTATCTTCAAGAATAGGGGAATCAATTAGTTCTTCACTTGTTTTGAATGGGAAAGAAGTGATAATTCCTGCTGGAACACCTGCACCATTGATCTCATCCAATATCTCAGTTATGAAATCCCAATCATATGTGTCTATCAGGAACTCATCAACAAGCATCACAGAGTTATCAAACTGTGCCAAATTCTCAATGTCTTCCTTCCAGGTAGCTTCCATTTTTGCCTGTTCATAATTAGGGAAAACATAATCCATTTCTGTCTTTCCGATTGTGGAAACAGATTGCATTTCAACTCCATTGTCACAAGCTATTTTGAATGCCTTCAAGAGATTTTCTTTGTTTGCCAAGTTGATGGACTTTACACCACATTCATATGACTTTTCGATTATCTTGCTAACATTGTTTGGGTTTCTAAGCAAGTCCAAGTTGTATAAACGAGTCCTATGTCCAAAATAGGCATCGGCTAAAAATGGAGCATTTCCCAAAACTACACGAGGGATTGATTTTCCTTTAAATTCTAAATCTTCATTAAAAATAATAAACACGACCTAATTGAAATTGATAATAAATTTTTTATAAAAATATGATTCTATAATCTAAAATAATTTTAAATCTAAATAAAAATTTAATTTAAATAATTATTATATTTATCGAAAAATAGTTAAAAATAGAGAAAAAATAGATTAAAAAAAAGAAAATGATAATAAGTTTAAAACTTGAAATCATTCATTC
Organism: Methanobrevibacter olleyae; assembly: GCA_015063035.1. Classification (GTDB taxonomy): domain Archaea; phylum Methanobacteriota; class Methanobacteria; order Methanobacteriales; family Methanobacteriaceae; genus Methanobrevibacter; species Methanobrevibacter olleyae_A. Next base: position 40,185 of record SUTG01000010.1, on the reverse strand, counting down.
AATATCCTTTCCACTTCATCCTTGTGTTCAAACAATACACAGCCTCCTTCATGATCATCCAAAAGGATACCTCCATCACGAAGAGACCGGAATAATTTTGAATCCAATGCTTCAAGAAGAGATGAATCTCTAACATTAATATCAGAATACGGTGAAGCAGGGCAAGGTTCAGCACCCCCATGGGAATTGATATGGAAAAATCCTCTTCCTGCTGCTAAACAGCCTCCAGAGGTCTTTTCATCTCCAGGGAATGATAAGAACAGCATGTCATCATACTCTTTTCTGAGAAGTTCAAGCTCATCCAATAGCAAGTCTCTTTCATCATCACCAGGAGCAAGTTCTATGGTTTCCTCATTTACTGGAACATATTCAATGAAAAATATCACTTTGCATCCAAAGTCTCTTAGCTGATTGATATAATCTCTTGAAAGCAAATTAGATAAGTTTCCCTTTGTAAATGTAAGAGAAGCTCCAAAAATGATATTGTTCCTTTTCATCAATTCCATAGAATTCAATAGCTGATTGTAAACTCCTTCTCCTCTTCTTAGATCAGTTACTTCCTCATCCCCTTCAATGGAAAATATAGGAACAAGATTTCTGTTTTCATCAAATAATCTTAAATAATCATTATTCAATAATGTACCATTTGTAAATATTGGGAATAGAATCTCTTGAAAATTTCTTGCTTTTATGATAACATCCTCTCTTATCATTGGCTCTCCGCCAGCAAGAACGATAAAACTTATTCCAAGGTCTTTTGCTTGGGCAAAGATATCTTCCCCTTCATCACCGCTTAATTGGTTTAAAGGTTCATTGTCATTGCATGCATCATTCGCTCTTGAATAGCATCCGGTGCAATGCAAATTGCAGCTGCTTGTAATGCTTGCGATTAGGAAAACAGGAATATGCTTACCCTCTTTGCTATAGCTTTCCCTAATTGCAGTGGCCTTTCTTGTATGCTTTGCAAATTTAGCCAAAAACAAGATTTCCTTAGGATTCCTGAAAGTGGCTTTAATTGCATCCTTAACAATTATCTCTGCTCCTTCAGCAAGATATTCCTCTAAATTAAAATTATCTTCACCCATCATTTCACTCTCACACAATCCAATAGGAAGTTTGCATGCTCTTCCGCTTCCTTAAAGAAATTTTCTAATGTACTTTCTGGAATGTCATCATATTTTGCACATATTTCAAGAAGCAAATAAATTGGAAAACTATAATATTCTTTAGCTAAAAGTTCAGGATTGCAATCTTCTCTAATAATACCATTTTCCTTTAAAATACTGAAGAATCCTTTCCAAAATATCAATGGCTTGACAAGCATCTCATCCTGGAAAAAGAGCCTTATCTTCTCATTATGATTCATCTGTATAAAGATTAATTTCCAAATCTTTAGATTTCTCTCCTCACTGAACATTGCCTTGATGGCTTCAGAACCCCTATGATAGAACAGTTCTGGGTTTTCCATTAAAAATTCGTTGTCTGCAGTCAAGTTCAAGTCTTCATTATTCAGCAATTCATCATATTCAAAAAGGTTTCTTAAGTAATTAAATATATCCATCAATATCGCTTCTTTAGAGGAATAGTGACTGTATATTGAACTTTTCCTAATTCCCACTTCCTCTGCAATCTCTCTTAGTGAAACAGAATCATAACCTTTTTTTGAAAACAGATCTAAAGACACATCAAATATCTTTTCTTTGGTGTTCATATTTACCTACCTACCGTTCGGTAGTTATATATTTTGAAGTGATTGCATATAAAGTTAATGATTTGAAAAAACTTAAGAAAAGATGAAAAAAGTTAAAGAAATATAAAAATAAAAAAAGGTAAAAAGAGAATTAATCCTCTTTTTCAATTACAACAGCAGTACCATATGCTAAAACTTCTTGCATGTTTTGAGATATGCTGTCTGAATCCATTCTCATGGTGATGATTGCATTTGCGCCTAATTCCTTAGCATGATCAATGCAACGTTTAATGGATTCATCTCTGGATTCTTCCATCATTGAAACGTATTGCTTGATTTCTCCACCTAGCAATCCTTTTAATCCTGCACCAATGTCTCCACCAATACCACGTGCACGTACGGTCAAACCGTATACGAATCCTTTTTCTTCTACAATCTTGTATCCAGGAATATGATCTGAACTTGCAATTGGAAATTCTTCAATACTTACCATTTCAATACCTCACATTATTTTTCTAGAATTAACCGAAGTTAATTATAATAATATAGAGTCATTAAATATATAAACTTTATCAAATTAGATTTTTAGAATTTTAAGCTAAAATCAAACCAAGAAAAATCTAATCAATTTACAATAAAAATTGAAAAGTAACAACCATAAATTAACAATTTTGTACAAATTATTTAAATATAATGTTAACAATAGATAATAATATTATAAACTATCTAATCTAGATTCATTAGGTAATTTATCATTAATTTTAAACATTTTATAAATTGAACAATTGATTTATAGAAATAACCAATATTAAAATTACAAAAAACTTATTTCAAAGAAAATGGTGAAATAATGAAGGCATTAGTCGCAGATGCAATAAATGAAAAAGGTATTGAAAACTTAAAAGAAGTTTGTGAAGTTGTAGTGGATACTAGCATTACCCCTGAAGAGTTACTTGAAACCATTGGTGAATATGATGCAATTCTTATAAGAAGCAGAACCAAATTGCCTGCTGAAGTCATTGAAAAGGCAGACAATCTTAAGATCATTGCAAGAGCAGGCGTAGGTGTAGACAACGTTGACGTAAATGCAGCTACCCAAAAAGGTATTATGGTAGTTAATGCACCTGAATCTACTTCAATCACTGTAGCAGAACACACAATGGGGCTTATCTTAAGCACTATCCGTAAAATAGCTATTGCTGATAAATCAACCAAAGCAGGAAAATGGGAGAAAAAGGCATTTATGGGTATGGAACTTAGAAACAAGACCCTTGGTGTAATCGGTATGGGAAGAATCGGATCCCAAGTTGTGAACAGATGTAAGGCATTTGAAATGGATGCAATTGCATACGACCCATATTTACCACCTGAAGTTGCTAAAAACATGGGTGTTGAATTATACGAAAACATTGAAGACGTATTGACCAGAGCAGATGTAATTACAATTCACGTTCCACTCACCCCTGAAACTGAACACTCAATTTCAACTGAGCAATTCAAGCTAATGAAAGACACTGCACTTATCTTCAACTGTGCACGTGGAGGAATCATTGACGAGGATGCATTGTATGATGCATTGGTTAATGGAGAAATCCTTGGAGCAGGTCTTGACGTATATGAAAATGAACCTGCAAAAGAAAACAAATTGTTCGAATTGGACAATATCGTATGTACTCCTCACATTGCAGCATCCACTAAAGAGGCTCAAAGGGATGCAGCTATCATCGTAGCAAATGAAGTAATTACCTTATTCAAAGGAGACATGCCTAAAAACGTCATCAACATGCCTCGTATGAACAACTCCGAATTTGAAGAAAGCAACAATTACTTAGAGCTTTGTGAAAAATTAGGAAGCTTCATTTCCCAATCTGCAAGCAGCCCTATCAAAAAATTGGAAATCACCTACAAAGGTGAAATCGCTAAACTTCCAAATAGGGAATTGTTCACAAGAACCATCTTGCAAGGTATCCTAAATCCAATCACTGAAACTGCAGTTAATGCTGTAAATGCAACTACAGTTGCAAAATCAAGAGGAATCAGCATCACTGAAGCGGTAAGTGATGACAGCGAAGGATACGAAACCCTCATCAAGGTTACTGCAAAAACCAAGGCAGGGCAAATGTCTGCAGACGGTACCTACTTGCACGAACCTAAAATCATTAAGGTCAATGGCTACTGGGTAGATGTGAAACCAGAAGGAAACATGTTCATTGCAAAATACAAAGACATCCCAGGCAGTATTGGTGCAATTGGAACCAAGTTTGGTGAACAGAACATCAACATTGGCATCATGCAAGTTGGAAGAGACTCCTCTGGTGGAGAAGCTATCATGATTCTCACTTTGGATGAGCCTGCTACTAAAGAAGCTGTTGAAGAGATTAAACAATTAGAAAACGTTTATGACGCAACCAGCTTAATTCTTTAAGCAGATATTGATAAAAAAATAGTTTAATTGGAATTCATTGAATTCTAATCTTTTTTTCTTTTTTCTTTTTTCTTTATTTATTCATAATTTTAAAAATAGCAATTAATCTTATTTTCTTTTTATAAAAATTTAAAATAGTGAAGATTATAATAGTTTAGATTAAAAAATCTTTTTTTACTTGTAATTACTCATCATCCTCTTCGAGGAATTTATTTGAAACTCCTTTTAAAATAGGTTTTCCATCTCTAAATTCAATGACAAGACCTAATTTAGGACTTTGACCATTGATTCTCTCCCCACCTATTTCAACAACAGTCGGATTCAAGTCAATAGCTCCTAAATCCTCATCAGAAATGCTGTAAGGATCATAATTTTCACTAAATTCATGTGAATACTTATTTGTCTTTTCCTTATCATCATCGAAGTATGACAAGTCCTTATCCAAATCAAAGAATGATGGGCTGAGATCTTCTCCATCCATTTCATCAATTTCCTCTTTGATTTGCTTCAAGTCCTCAAGCATCAAATCCTTATTCTCATCCCTAAAGTTTCCAACTTCAAAGCCAACTGGCTCTCCATAAGCGTTATAAGCTTTCATAGTCTCTAAACTGTATGGTTCACAGACGATTATATGGAATGGACCATGCTTTGAAAATGTCATCAAATCTGCATGGGACGGATTTGCATTGTTTCCTGGATGTGAATGTACAGATCCCCATTTCTTCTGATTAGGTGGAATCATCCAATCATTAAAGCTTGCGCTTGTATGGGACCTTTCACCAGGCAAGAACAATAATCCAGTGATATATAGAACATTATCCTTAACGTGTCCGTCAAGCATTGCTAAAAATTCATTGGGATATGATTTTTTAGAATAGAACACTACAGAGTCAATCACTCCCTGGTCTACACAGACCTTCTTGAACTGATTCCTCCTATTCATTTTTGACACTAAATCTTCAAATCCCATAATATCACTTTAAATAATTAAAAATAGTCAGCATAATAATTGATTTTATAATTTTTCAAAGAACTCTTGGCTAAAGATGTCCAATTCATAATCAACAAAGACTTCAGATCTTGTAGAAACTGTCTTTTCCTTCTTTTTAGGATTAAATCCTTCGATTTCCCATGATTTCTTATAAACTCCGATTCCTCTTTTCTTCCAGGTTTCCACATCATTAAGGTTTATTCCTCTTTCAAATAGCATGTCATGGATTTCATTTGATTTCAAACCCTTTATTTTCTCATTAGCCTCTTCCTTATTGTATTCTTTTTTCAGTGCCCAGATGCCATAACCATTGATGCAATTTCTCCAACATTCATCTTGTCTCCATTTGAAGTAGTCAGATATATGTTGAACGTCAACTGGAATGATTCTTGAATCAAATGATATTGGAAATACAATATTCCTTTCATTATCTGATAACTTGTCCAAATCAAATTCATTAGAATAATCGTTTAATAGATTATATGTAAAGGAACTTGAAGCCAGTGAAGCGAATACAGAATTCATCTTCTCAACTCTGCCTGAAAATGGAATTTCATCCAAAAGTATGCTGATTTCATCTGAAAATGCATAAATGAATTTAGGTGCAAACTGATTGAATATGTCGAGGCAAACATTTGTGATTATATTATAGAAGTTTTCATCATAAGGCTTTACAAGATCTAATGCTCTTGATAAACTATGAAACTTGCGTCCATCCAAACGAATGATGATATTGGAGTTCTTTGGAACCTTCATAGTTGAATAAATCTCATAATCCTTCATCTAATCACCTAAATTCTAGTTATTTCAATTATGCAATACATGATTTGAAAAAATTATAAATTAATTTTAATTAAAAATTTTTAAATTTAAATTATGTTCCTACAGAGAAACATTCTCCAAAGCTTTTCAAGAGCTTAATAGCTGAAAATGCAGCTAACATGCTTGTTTTTGGGTTTGCAGCAAATGGGTAGTTTTCAGAACTTGTTCTGAATTCACCGAAGTCACCTTTCACTACAACCTCATGGACATTCCTGTCCACTTTTGGATCCACGATTATCTTTACATCAATATCCATATTGCAGGCAATGCTTAATGATGCCGCTACATTGATGTTCACTGGGAATTTTTCAACAGCTTCTGAAGCTTTTCCTTCAAATAGGACTTCTTCCTCTTCAACTTCCCTTCCTAATGATTTAGGTGCCTTTCTTGTAGTCAATGAAGCTTCTGTAATCTTACCTATGGATGCTGCCTTAATACCATCCAAACCAACTATAGCCCCAGAAGGAGCATATACTTTAGCATTATGCTCTTCAGCGGTTTTTCTGACCTTGTTTCTGAATTCTCTATCCATCAATGCACCTACACTCATCACCATCAGATCAATGCCTCTTTCAAGGATATCCAATGCAATGACCTTTAAAGCGATTGGGGAAGCGGATTCCAAAATCAAATCAACATCATCCAGCATGTCCTCTAATCTTAAAACAGCAACACCATTTGCAATCTGTGCAAGATTTTCCGCTCTTTCTATGTCTGTGTCATAGAAATATTTTATTTGTATTCCACTATCGGATATGAATTCATTCACTATAGTGTTAGCTATAGCTCCACATCCTACAATACCTACTATCATCAGTTCACCTCAAATATGAAAAATTGAAAAATTTTTTGAAAGTATAATGTTAATTAAAATAAATTTTCCTTATAATTAATTTTCCTTAATTATAATTATTCTTTATTAAATAAAAAACTATCTTATTGAATATAGTTAAGTGTTTAAATTCTGATTTCCAATAAAAATTTAAAAAATGTAAACCATTTATTATAAATTGTTAATAACATTGATAATAACAAGAAAAATGATGAAACTTGCTTCATGAAAAATAAAATTAAAAAAGAGAAAATTGAATAAATATGTTAATTAATCTGAAACTACATTTAGAAAAATAGGCTAATAATCAAAGGATATGGTAAAAATCTCAAAGATTAATAACATATTTAGCAAAATAACTATTGTGCTTTTGGTATAGGAGCTTCTACAGGAGCTTCTGCCGGAGATGCTCTAGCAGGCTCTGGTCTTGGGCGAATAGACATTTCTTCTCCAGCTACGGGAGGTTTTGGTCTTTTTAAGTCTTGAGGATCAATTAACATAATGTCGCCAATAGCAGTTACTCTGTCAAACTCAATGTTAAGTAAGCCTTCTTGGAAGGTTCTGCCTACTTCTTCTTCAGGTACGAACTGGAATCCGCCTCTAAAGATATCTCTGAACCCTGCACTTTTTCTTTCAGGTTCTAAAGCTTTTACTTGAAGTCTAGAGATAGTTCCGTATCTAATATTTAAAACTACGTCGTGTACTTGACCTACATACTGTCCTGCTAATGTATATATATCCAAATCGTAAAGAGTTGAAACTTCTACCATTTTTTTCACCATTATAACTCAATAAATCAAATAAAAATGTTTGTTGACAATGCACTTAAAACATTGCAAATCCTTTAATTTTCAAAATTTTAGCCTATGGAGAATGGATTAATAATTAAAAGATATGAATTTTTTAATTTTGGATTTAATTAAGAAATCCATATTGAATTTAACAATTAAACATTAAATAAGCTTATTATATAATATATGTCTAGTTGCTTATATAAATACTTTATGTTTTTTAAGACAAAAATAAGTATTAAAATTTAAAATTATTGCTAAAATTGAAATAAAAATTAAAAATAATAATAAAAATTATCTAAAAATTAAAAAATAGAAAAATTTCAATATTAAAACGAAAAAATAAGTAAAATTTTAGAGAAAAAATTCAAAATTTTCCAAAAAATGATAATATCATGATAATATCATTGAAAATTACATGAAATCTGAAAAAAATGTTAATATCATGTTAATATCATTAAGTAATTTGGATAGAATAATACTAAAATTTAAGAAAATATTAATAAAAAATGTGAAAAAGGAGAGAGGATAATCTGACTATACAAAGAATAAATGGAATAAAAAAAGGAAAAATAGAATAAAAAAAGAATAAATGGAATAAAAAAAGGAAAAATAGAATAAAAAAAGTGAAAAAATTTTGATCAAACTTTTTCTAAAAGTTTGTCTGAAAGTTTGGATTAATTGTCCAAGAAGTTTGTAATCATGTTTTTGGTTTCATTCAATGATTCCATAGGTATTCCATTAGGCATTTGGCCTAATTCCCCTTGAACATCCTTTAGGATGCTACCATTCATTCCTAAAAACATACCTTCAGAAACTATTTCCATAAAGGTGGCAGGAGGGAGCAAGGAAACTCCTACCCTGTTGCCTTCCTTAACAGTCAAGTCATTGGTAACAACTTTCAAAGCCCTTTTTCCAAGGTTTACATTACAGATCATTAGTGAATCGGCGTTAGGATGTTTGCTGACACTCATGATTTCCCCAACCTTTACATCAATCCCAATGATTGGATCATCAATCGGACCAAATTTGAATCTGTTTCTAAGGCCTAAAATGGTGTCAAGGAAGAACCTGACCTTAGCAATGTTTTCTTCAGTCTTTTCCCTTTCATCCTTTGGAGCCCCATTCATGAACTTATGAGCCCAATCCTCACCGCCAAGGAAATCGATTATTCTATGAGCCTTTTCCTCAAGCTTATCAACATCTTCGCAATTTGCCAATGTATCCCCTTCAAGATAGCAGTAAAGCAATGACTTTAAGTCAGGCTCCATCTTTTTGGTTTCTTCAATAGCTCCTTTCTTATTCCAATTACCTCTAAAGCTTCCTGTTTGGACAGTTCTTAGGAATAATTCACGAGCATGCATAGCTATTAAAATTCTATAATCTTTAGCAGTATCCCACATAATATCACTTGATAATCATAAGAATTCTTCAAATTAAATAAATTTTTAATTCTTTTAGTTTTCAATTATCTTCAAATTAAAATTTTTAATTCTTTTAGTTTTCAATTAAATACTAATTTATTTTTCTTTAAATTAATACTTTTTTAAAATGAATAGGTGGAATCAATTAAAAAAGAAAAATATTCTTTTAAATCATCTGCAATTGAATGCAATCAGTTTGGTCTTGCACATATCCTCAACTGCATACTTGATTCCTTCCTTGCCCATACCGCTTGACTTGAATCCTCCAAATGGCATTGCATCTGTTCTGAATGTGGATTCCTTATTTATTAAAACAGAACCCGCTTCAATCTCATTTGCACATCTTAAGGCACTATGGATGCTTTCTGTAAAGACTCCAGCCTGTAGGCCATATTGGGTATTGTTTGCCTCTTTGATTGCTTCATCAAGGCCATCAACTCTAATTATAGGTGCAATTGGCCCAAATGTCTCATTCGCTACAATATCCATATCCATAGTCACATTATCCAGGATAGTAGGTTCATAGAAGCATTCTTTTCTATTTCCTCCAAGCAAAAGTTCTGCACCATCTTCAATTGCCCTATTTACAGAAGTTTCAATATTAAGGGCAGAGCTTTCATTGATTACCGGACCAATATCAGTTGATTCATCCATTGGATTTCCCATCCTAAGCTTGCTTGCCTCCTTTACAAACATATCTATGAATTCATCTGCAATCTTATTGTCGAGAATCAATCTTTTTACACCTATGCAGACTTGACCTGAAAAAAGGAATGCACCAGATACCGCTCCATTTACTGCCTTTTCAATGTCTGCATCCTCAAGTATGACTAAAGGATCATTTCCTCCAAGTTCCATTGTCAATTTCTTCATTCCAGCTCTTGATGAAATGAACAATCCTGTTGCTACACTACCTGTAAAGGATATCTTGTCTATGCCAGTTGAGACTACCATTGCATCTCCCACTTCACTTCCATAACCTGTTACAGAGTTTATTACACCATCAGGAAAATGATTATTGATTATTTCAGCTAAGCTTAAAGCGGAAAGGGGCGCTTCCATAGATGGTTTCATGACAACAGTGTTTTTAGCTGCAATAGCTGGAGCTATCTTATGTAGAGCCAAATTGACTGGATAATTGAATGGGGTTATTGCACCCACTACACCAAGAGGAACCTTCTTAGTGAATGCCAGGAATCTTGCTTCAGCAGGTCCTGTTGCATCAATAGGCACAGACTCACCATAGATTCTCTTGGCCTCTTCAGCTGCAAATTGAAGTGTTTCCACAGATCTCTGAAGCTCTACAATAGCTTGCTTATATGGCTTTCCAGCTTCAGCAACAATCAGCTTTGCAATGTTCTTGCTTTCCTTTTCAAGCTCTTCACAAGCGTTTTGAAGGTTGATTGAAACTTCCTTTGCAGATAAGTCATTCAATGCTTTCTTTGCATTATTAGCCGCTTCAACAGCATTATCAACATCACTTCTATATGCTATTGGAACAGTATCCACAATTTCTCCATTGTATGGATTGATAACATCATAATGGTCTGATTTATCAATGAATTCACCATTAATTAAGAATTTCATGATTTTGACTCCGAAATTTATTTTTATTTATTTTATATTATTTTCTTTCAAACTTATAATTTCTTTCAATTTAATTATTTTCTTTCAAACTTTGAATTTAAAAACAATTAACTATTTGTTTTATTCAATAATAAGTTTTGGTAAAAAATATTAAACTATTCAAATTTAGAAGCAATATCACCAAATGAACTGTTTAAAGTATTGATCTCATTTGAATCGATTTCCTTGCCCAAATCAACTAAATATGACTTATACATTGAAACAACAAGAAGAATTATTACGATTATCCCACCGATTATCAATATCAATTCAACAGCCCCTTGACCTCTATTGTCATGAATGAAACCATTTGTAAAATTTGAATTATTATCTTTCATAACCATCACATCAAATTACACTAATCCAAAGAATCCTGCTCCAAAGTTGTTGATTAAATAGAATACTGCAAAGGCAGAGCAGGTTATGGGAATGGAATACCTAAGTCCCTTTTTCAAGTCACCATACATTATCAAGGCTATTAGAAAGCCGGCTAAAATGGAATGAATGATTAGATAGATCTCTGCAGCAAGAGGTGCAACTTCACAGATTGCTCCACCTTTTCCAAGTTCAATCATGAAAGATGAATAGACACCAACCATGCCAAGTGCAAATGGAGCTGCAATTGTTGAAGCGATTACCAAAAACATGATTGACATCATTACACTGGCCTTTCGCTCCCTCCTTAATATGATCATAGCCCTTAAGTCATCACTTACATCAAGAATGATATCAGACAAGGACCCTCCGCTTTTATGGGCATTCAAGATTATCTTAAAGCTTCTCCCAAGGTCCTTTGAGTTGAGTCTCATCGCCATATTGCTAAAGGATTCATCAAGAGACTTTCCCATCCTTATCTCTACAACAACTCTCCTTAATTCATCATACAATGGCCCTTTTCCATGGTTAGACATGTCAACCAATGCATTTTCCAAGCTTAACCCAACCTTCAGCATAGATGCCAACTGCCTTAAGAAGTCTGGAATTGAGTTTTCTATTTCACTTGCCCTTTTTTCTATTTTTAAAAATAAGATCAAAATGAATGCAATTGTTGGAATGAAAATAGCTAAAACTAAAGCAATTGCTACATTAAATGATAACAATAATGCGACTATTGAAAATAGAATGAGGAATACAATATAAACCATTAGAATAATTGCTAAAATCTGGGATGCTAATGTAAATATTCCTGCCTTAAGCAAGTACTCCTGAAAGGCAATTAAAATGGATTGGTTGATTTTATTTTCCATTATATTCGATAATTTGATTATTAAATCTTCAATAAACATTGATAATAGATTTGTATAAGTCATTAATAAATTTAACTTATTTATAGATTTAAAAAAACGATTTAATATTAATATTATAAAAAATAAGAAAAATTATACTGATTTTGTAAAATTAAAGTTATTTAATAAAATTAAAATTAGATTGAAAAAGAATAATTGTATAAAAAAATTACAAAATTAAGTTTATCCCCTCAACTTTTTTGAATTCCTTGTCAAAGCTTAAAAGATTTTCAATTTTGTGATGATGCATATCCACAATTATGCTGCAATCAGTGAAACTCAATTTAGTGCCATGCTTTTCATAAAACAACATGGTTTTTGAGTTGAAATCCTTGATCTCATATTCATTGATCAGATGAAAAATCTCATTTAGCAAATCAAATGCAGAAGTGGCTGTTTCCAAATCTATCTTATTGCCAATTACAGTTATGACTTCATTAATGACCAGATTGCTGATAAAACATTCATTTTTTTCAATCAAATCAATATATTCCAACGAATTTTCATGCAATGAATCATTTTCATTCACTAAAGCAATTATAAAAGAGGAATCTACAAAAATCTTCATTTATACAAGCTCCTCTTTAATTCCACTGCATTTGTAGTCTCTTTGCTTTTGCCTAATCCTGCCAAATCATGAATTGAAGATCTTTTGGTTTTAAAAGTTATAGTGATTACATTATCTGAATTCAAATCCCAATCCATTACCGTATCTTCTGAAACATCAAATAGCTTTCTGATTTTAGATGGAATGGTAGTTTGGTTGTTTTTATAAATCTTAGTGGTCCCTACATTAACCATCATATCACCTATTAAAATATTTTATTAAAAGTTATATATATTTTTTACCTCTTAAATTAAAAAATTAAAAGGTGTACGGATAAAATAAGAACTGTCTTGAAAAAAGCATTGGTCAAATAAAAATAAAAATAAAAATAAAAATAAAATAAAAAATAAAATAAAAAATAAAATAAAAAATAAAATAAAAAATAAAAATGAAAATGAAAATGAAAATGAAGAAGAATGAAGAAAAAAAGAAAAATTATAATATTTGAGGCAAATTACCAATCAATTTACCTTTTTTATCAACTAAGACCATGTCCTCTATCCTTATTCCAAATTCTCCTTCAAGATAGATTCCTGGCTCAATTGTTATAATCATGTTGTTCTCCAAAACAGTTTGATCCTTTAGGGAAACTGATGGGTTTTCATGAATGTCCAATCCTAAGCTATGGCCAGTGCTGTGAATGTAATTTTCCCCATAACCATATTCGGTTATGATGTCTCTTGCAACCTTATCCACTTCACAAGCTTTAACACCTGCCTTAACCGCTTCAACTGCCTTGTCATGGGATTCAAGCACTATATCAGATATTTCCTCCTGCCTTTCTGTGTAGATGAAGGTCCTTGTTGTATCAGAGCAATATCCCTCAAACTTGCATCCGTAATCAACTAAAACTGGAGTTTCAAGGACATGTTGCCTTGGAGTTGAATGAGGCAATGAGGATACAGGGCCAGATGCAAATATTGTATCAAATGATTCAACTGTTGCTCCGTTCTTTCTCATCAGATAGCCTAATTCATATGCACATTCCCATTCTTCTGCTCCTTTTTCCTGCTTGGAGCGGACATCCAATTCTATGAGTGAATTATGTGCAATATCAGTTGCCTTAAGCATCTTTTGAATTTCCTCATCAGACTTTATCATCCTTTCAGCTGATATTGCATCGGATATTGAAAGATTGAAGTCCTTGAACTTTTCATAGACATTAGCAGTCAAATCTGATTCAATTGCTAAACTCTTGATTCCCTCTTCTTTTAGATATTCAATCATATTATCAAATGATTCATACTTCACTATATCAATGGAAGAGGTGTTTCCTGCATTTTCCATATCCATTCCAGAAACAAAAATAATCGGATTCTCCTTGATGATCATGAATGCAAAGCTTGTTGACAAGTATCCTGACAAGTAATGGATATTATTGAAATTAGCCACCAGCATAGCATCCAAGTCTTTTTCTTCCAATTTTTTCAAGATATTCTTGATGTGAAAATTATGAATGTTATTGTCTTTGATTTGCATTTTAAAGCCTCAATTGAATTATTAATTTTCTCCTATATTCTCTTATATCACTTATTATTTAAAAATTAAACTAATTATTTAAAATCTACATAAGTTCATTATAACAATTAATATAAATAATCAATTACATAATATAAATATTATAAAATTTAAAATTTCAAAACAATTCCAAAATCATTTTAAAAATAGCTAAGGATAAAAAACATGTTTGAAGATATTCCAATAAAATTCTTTAAGGGAACTCATAGAGTTAAAGACCCGAAGGAAACAATTGAGATAAATGAGAAAAAGCTTAGAACCGCTGGAATAACCAGATTGACTGATATCACAGACTTGGATAGAGTCAAGATTCCAGTATTTTCAGCTATCCGTCCAACTGCACAGTCTGGAAGTGTAAGCGTCTATGCAGGAAAGGGCGCTACCAGAGAGCAGGCAAAGGCATCTGCAATGATGGAAGGCTTCGAAAGGTATTCTGCAGAAAGGCAGGATATTGATAGTGAGAGAACATTTGTAGAAACTTACAATAACATTAGAAATGATGAGAATGTTCTTGACCCTAAAGACCTTCTCTTGCCAAAGAATTACGGCAATGAAAATGTTGAAAATTCAAGGCTTGAATGGATTGAAGCTGAAGACATCATAAGCGAAGAGACAGTATATGTTCCATCTAATGCTGTTTTCCACCCATATATTCCAACAAGGGAAGTGAGCCCTAGCCCAATAGCTATTTTTAAAGGAAACACCAATGGTCTTGCATCCGGAAACATCATAGAGGAATCCGTTTTGCACGGTATCTTTGAAGTGGTTGAAAGGGATGCATGGAGCATTTTTGAACTTACTAAAAGAAATAAAAAAGAAATAAACCAAGAAAGCATTGATAACGAGATTATCAATGAGCTATTAGACAAGTTCAATAGCCAAGGAATTGAAATAAAGCTTATGGACATTACAGCAGACTTGAAGATAAGCACAATAGCTGCAAGCGCAGATGATACTGTGCTTAAGGACCCTGCACTTCTAACTTTAGGTGTTGGAACCCACTTGAACCCTGAAGTTGCTGTCATCAGAGCACTTACTGAAGTTGCACAAAGCAGGGCAACCCAAATTCATGGAACCCGTGAAGACACAATCAGAGCAGACTTCATGAGGAAATCCGGCTATGAGCACATGAAGAGAATGAACAGGCATTACTTCCAAAGGGAAGAGGAAACCATCAATTTATCTGACATAGAGGATAAAAGCTCACATTCAATCAAAAGGGACATTGAAACAAGCATTGAAGAGGTTCAGAAAGTTGGATTCAATCAAGTATTATACACTGACCTTACAAGAGAGGAAATCGGAATCAATGTTGCAAGGGTAATCATTCCAAAAGCGGAGCTCTATTCATTGGATGAGGAAAGGTTAGGCAATCGTGCTTTGGAATATGATAGAAAAGCACGTAGAGGATTAATTTAAGAATAGTTAAGAACAATCTTATAATAATTTAAGAACATGATAATTTAGAATAATTTAATAAAAATTTTATAACAACAATCAATTTAAGAGATTTTAACATGACTAAAAAAATCATCGTTTATTTGGGATTGTCCATTTTAGAGGATGAGGCTAAAACAATACTTGATGCAGACTACAGGCCTCCAGTTAAAAGGGGAGACATCATAAAGGCAATTTCTGAAAAGCCAGACATCATAGGAATAATCGATGGCGCTTTCCACCACACTCCTGCAGTTGCCCATAAGGAAATCATGAAAGCATTGGATAAGGGAATAACTGTAGTTGGTGGAAGCAGTATGGGAGCTTTAAGAGCATCAGAACTTGATGATTTAGGCATGATTGGAATCGGTTACGTTTACAAGGCGTACAGATCTGGAGCAATTACTTCAGATGACGATGTGGCTTTAAGTTTTGACCCTGTCAATCAAGTTCCGTTATCAGAAGCTCTTGTAAATGTTGACTACAAATTGGACTTGGCGGTTAAGGAAGGAATAATCACTGAAGAGGAAAAGGATTACATCCACAATATTGCCAAAGAGATCTATTACCCTAAGCGTTCCTATCAAAACATATTCTCAAAAGTGGAAATGGAAGATGAAAAGAAAACCAAGCTTATCAATTTCATATTGAAGGAAAAGGACATCAAATACTTGGATGCAATCGAAGTCTTGGAATACATTAAAAATTTAGAATAAACAAAATAATCAAATTAACAAGCGATACCTAATTTTTACACTTATTCTTAACAAAGGAGTTCAATCATGAACACTGATCAAAAGATAGAAAAAGTCAAGGAAATATTTAAAAACTATGAAAAAGTGGCTTTAGCTTTCTCTGGCGGAGCAGACAGCACACTGCTTGCATACCTTGCAAAGGAAGCTGGTGCAGATGTGCTTGCAATCACTTATAACAATCAAATTTTTCCAACTGGATTTTTGGAATTTGCAAAAAGAAGAACTTCTGAACTTGGAATAAGACACGAAATTATTGAAAATAATTTTATTGATGTAGACATTGTAACAAATACTCCACAAAGATGTTTAGTGTGCAGAAGATTGATGTACGGTGCAATTAAACAAAGAGCTTTTGATGAAGGTTATGAAATTATCATAGACGGAAACAATATAACAGACCTTACTCATGACAGGCCTGGGATACTCATGAAATATGAGTATGAAATTGAAAGTCCGTTCATTGAAGCTGAACTTGAAACCTATGAAATTCATCAATTCCTTGATGAAAATGATATTGAATACTCAAATTCCACAACCTGTCTTGCAACAAGGGTCAAGACCAATGAAATAGTCACTATTGATAAGGTGAATAGGATAGACCATTGCGAGGCATATGTTAAAGAAATCACAGGATCTGATGTAGTCAAGCTTAGAGAAGAGAAAAATGTTGCTACAATCGAATTAAGTGATTTGGACACTATTCTAGATAAGGAAAAAATCGATTCTATAGTTGAAGAATTGAAATTATCACAATATGACAAGATCCTATTGAATCTTAAAGCTATTGAAAGTGATGATGAACTTATCTTAGATGATGAACTTGAAAAAGGAGCAAATAATCTTAGACTTAGAAAGAGATTGCCATTTGGCATAGATATTTCAGAAACTGGTAAGATTCTTAAAAATAAGGAAAATGATCATATAAGCAATATTGAAACTATTGAGGATATTGGATACATCAAATTGCAGATTGATGAAAAAGAGTCTAAAATATTTAGAGATGGCAAGATAAGCATTGAAAACAATAAAAACAAGGAAGATGCAAAAGAATCTTTAGTAAAGATATTGCCATTTATTAGAAGAACTGTATAGTTCTTCTTCATTTACTTTTTTTTAATTAATTATTAATTTTAAAAATTCTATTTTTCAATTTTTTTAATTATTATTTTTTAATCTTTGCTGCCTTGCAAACTCCTTAAAGGAAATCTTCTTTTCGGTTGGAATATTCTTTTCAACAGATTTGACCATTATTCCATCATTTGAGTCATCCTCTTTTTTAAGTTTTAAGCCTAAAATTCCTTGTGAATACTCTTCTTTTGATGAAATGCCCTTTAATGCAAGTATTTTTCCGTCCAATCTTAAGCTAATATCATCCGCTTTAACTTCAATTAGATGAATCTCAAATCTGCTTGCTTTCCCTATCTCGTCATCTGTGATAAGGTCATATTTCAATAAAAGATTTTCATGTGGAAGAACTTCATTGATTGTCCTTTTGACAGCTGATTCAAAAAGGTCTATCAAACTTTCTATAACAGGAAGATCATTATCCCAATAATATGCAAGCATGACATTCAATTGGATTTCATGTTCAGCGAATTCCTCTCCAACTCTTGCTCTGATTCCAATTGTTGAATCATTATCCTTTATTACTAAAATAGGCTCAGATGACATCTTATCACTCAAATTAAAATCATAAAAAATTAATATTACATTATTTATTCAAACTAATATAAATATTTAAATAGTTTGCAATATGTGAAACAAATATTTTCTTTCTTAATTAGTAAAAATAGTAAAATTGAAAGAAAAATAAGAAAATAAAAAAAGAAAAAATTAAAACTATAATAAAGTTTTAATTAAGTCACTAGCTCTGACGAGTCCAACGAGCTCTCCTTCAATTCCTAAAACAGGCAATTGCTCTACATCAAGAGATCTCATTTTTTCAGCACATACAGAGACTTTGGTTTTGGTGTTTGCAGTTACAACATCCTTGATTGCAACATCCTTGAATACTTTGTCAGTAAATTTGAGATGGTTTTTCTCAATGTATAATACAGATGTGCTGTCCCAAGACCATTTGTCTCCTTCAGTACCTACAGAAGAGCTGTGTTCAGTTCTTTCAGAGATAATTTCACTTTCAGCAATGAAATCGGTTTCAGTTAAGATACCGGTCATTCTGTTGTTGGAGTTTAATCCGATTACAGACTTCAAGCCAAAGAATTTCATTACTTCAAATGCAACATTCAATGGAGTCTCATCCCAAGTAGCAGGAATGGTTGTAATCATATAATCTTCGACAGGGTCCTTGATTCCCATATCTGCAATAGCTAAAGCTACAATATCAAAAGAAGTTACAATTCCCACCAATTCATCCTCATCATTAACGACAGGAATTCTTCTGATGTTGTTTTCAACCATCTTTTCTGCAACGGTCTTCAATTCATCATCCATTTTTGCTGTGATTAAGTCTCTAGTCATCAACATAGCAATTTGCTCTTCATCGGGATTGGTGATCATATCAGAACGAGTTAATATCCCAACTAATTTGTTAGTATCATTTTTAATAACAGGCACTACAGATACGTCCTCTTTTTTCATGATTCTTAAAGCATCTTCTCTGCTTCCTGGAACGGTTACATGAATAACATCTGTAGAAGCTACATCTTTTACTTTCATAAGTAACACCTAATTGATTTTTAAATAAGATTAAGACAAGTATTGTGATAATTCTATTCATTTATTTTCTTTCTATTTCACACCTAATCATCACATACCAACATAATTTTTGTTATAATTTTTTAACAAAAAGTAGTTTCTTATTATACATTTGTTAATATATTGTTTATCATTTAAATAATTTTAGTATAAAATGGAAAAAATTTGTGATAAAAAAATTAACTTAGTTGATTATCAAATAATTTTATGAAAAAATTAGAAATTATTGTAAAAAATATTTTGAAAAGTGAGCAATGGAATTAATAAATTAACTAAAAACAAACTATCTGAATACGCAATAGCAAAAATAAAAATTAACAAAAAACAAACTATCTGAATACGCAATAGCAAAAATAAAAAAATAAAAAAGAGGAAAAGAATTATAAATAAAAGAAGAACCAGTGCAAACCAATTCTTCAATCATTTATTACAAGAATTTAATATATTAATTTGTCTATTCAATTTATTTCATTAAAAATCATGTTCATAATCGAACATGAACTAAATGCTCAGAGAAAAAGCAATGAGCATTGATTAGATATCAGATAAAAAATACACACCCATCAGAAAGACAAATGCATATTTTAACCAGATACCCTATAAAATACACACCCATCAGAAAGACAAATGCGCATATTGTTTTAAGCTAGAAAAGGACTTTACATTCCAATTCTTAATGTTTCCTAAACTGTTTCTGCTACTTGTTGCATCAGCAGAATACCATACTCCATCCACATAAATCTGAGCCCATACATGTCCAGTTACCAAACCGCTGGAAAATGTACAACCTTTAGCATGTGAAAATCTTGCAGGTATGTTGGCTGCTCTACAAAGAGCAACTACCAAATTCGCTTGATCACAACAGTTAGCAGACTTACTGCTTAAAGTACCGCTTGCGGCCTTTTTACTGTTGGAATAGAAACTGTATGAAATATTGTCTCTAACATAGTTATAGATTGCCACCGCTTTCGCCCATGTTGTAGTCTTTCCAGAAACAAGTTTACTTGCCAAACTCTTTATAGCGGAGTTAAGGGCATCGTTTCCGGAAGAGGTTAAATAAGCTTTCAACTGAGCAGCAGTAAGATTTGCAACTTCATTCAATCCAGTTTTATATTGGGAAGCATTACCCTTTTTGGTAACTGAAGAATAAGCGGTAGAAGAACTGCTTGCAGAACTGCTTGCCCCGTCAACATCACTTGAAACAAGAGATAAAGTGTTAGGCAATCTCTTATTAGATGAATAGAATACTAAAACTTTGGAAAGACCAAAACTATAAAGCTTTGGTGAAACCAATCCTAAGCTAGTATTAATGTAATTCGGAAGTTTGCCATTGGAATTAACATAAGACACTAAGCTGTTTGCCAATGAAACATACTTGGCTTTAGACAAATTGCCGTTAATGGATGAACTTCCTCCATTAGAATAACTTGAACTGATATTTACTAAAGTAATAACCGCAGAAGTCTTCCCTGAATTAATGCTTGCAACAGCTTTACCCATCAAATAAGTGAAACTGCTTAGATTCAAGGATATTCCATTTACAGAAACTGTAGATGGAACCTTTCCATATTTCTCAACATAGGATTTCAAGGATGAGGATGCAGAAACTATATGCGCAACAGTGAATGCAGTTTTTGACTTTACATTCAAGCTTACAGATCCGGAAGATGAAGTGTAGTTGCTATCCCCTCCAAATTTATAAGTCAATGCATAGGTTTTAGGAGTGCTTACATCAATGCTTAAACTTGCAACACCGGTAGCCCCTGTGGTTTTGGAATATGTTTTTCCATTGAAAGTGAAGGTAATATTCTTGCCAACTAAAAGATTTCCGCTTGAATCCTTCAATGTAATCTTGTAGTTACTTCCATTCATTATGGAACTTCCAGAGTTTGAAATTACACTTTTAAGCTTGACTGCCAATTTGATAGTGCCTGATGAAGAAGCCGCATAATATGAACTTCCAGCATAGCTGTAAGAAAAACTATAGGTTTTTCCTGCAGCTGCATTTATGGTTAAACTAGCTACACCTTTTGAATTGGTAGTCTTAGTATAATTTTTACCATTGAAAGTGAAAGTGACTTTTTTGCTTGACAGGACATTTCCACTTGAATCCTTCAATGTGACAGAGTATTTGTTTCCTTTGATAATTGTAGTGGAACTGGAACCAGCCAAACTTGTGCCTTTCTTAACCTTTAAATTAACAGACCCGGAAATCGCACCATAATTGCTATTTCCAGCATACTTATAGGAAAGATTATAGGCATAACCTATAGCTGAACTGATTTTCAATCCTACTTTACCCTTTGAATTTGTAGTTTTGGTATAAGTTTTTCCACGATATGTTATCTTTACGGTTTTGCCTGCCAATACATTCCCATCGCAATCCTTTAAAGTAATGTAATAGGTATTTCCTTTTGCGATAGAGCTACCTGAATTTACGAACGTGGTAGGAGTCTTGACAAATAGGGAAACCGTTTTAGAGGAACTTCCATAATAGGAACTGCCAGCATACTTATACGTTAAAGCATAAGTTCTATTAGACTTTAAATTAATCTTTAAACTTGCTACCCCTTTGGAATTGGTAACTTTAGTATAATTCTTACCATTTATTGTGAAAATGACAGATTTGCCTGACAACACTTTCCCATTACCGTTTTTTAAAGTAATGTAATAATATTTTCCTTTAATTATTGTAGATCCAGAACCGGATAAAGCAGTAGGCATCTTTATTTTGATGCTTGCTGAGCCAGCAATGGAACTGTAGTTTGCATCTCCAGCATACTTGTAGGTTAATTTGTAAGTCTTTGCAACTGTACCTCTGATGGTTAAGCTAACTTTACCATTAGAGTTTGTAGTCTTCTTGTAAGTTTTTCCATTAAATGTCAAACTTACAGTTTTGCCTGACAATACATTCCCATATGAATCCTTCAATGTAATGTGATATGCTTTTCCATTTACGACAGAGCTTCCAGAATTAACTAGTGCTGTTGGAGTCTTTACGATTTTTATGCTTTGGGAATTTGAATAGTTCCCATAATTGGAATCACCTGCATATGAGTAAAGAATCACATAAGTTCCGGGACTTGAATTTAGCAATAAGCTAGCGACTCCCTTTGAATTTGTAGTTTTTGTATACTTGTTTCCATTAAATGTAAATGTTATTGTTTTTCCAGCCAATGGATTGCCGGAATTTCCATCTCTTAAAGTGACATTGTAATAATCCCCTCTTGCAACGGAAGTGCTTGAAGATTCTATAACTGAAGAATTTTTTTCACTTGCTGAAGAAGCTAAAGCACTAACTGAATCCTTTTCACCATCTTCAGAAGAGCATAAGACATCACTTGAGACATTTGCTTCTGCATTTCCTTCTGTAGATGAACACAATTCATTTGTTGAAGAGATTTCATCTTTTGAACTGATCTCGCAAGAATTACTATCTGAACCGGTTGAACCGATTGAATCAATTGAATTCCCATCATAATCAGAAACATCAACACCTGTTGAACTGCTGAGACTATCAGAACTAGATGAAATACTAGAACCAACAGAGCCAGTGCCATTTTCAACAAAATCATCGGAAGTGGAAATCCCACTGCCAGAATCTACATCATTTAGAATATTTGAATCTTGATTATCACTAATATCACTGACGTCAGTTGCAGAAACACTTGCTATAGAAATTATGAACAAGCTTATAAGCACTGCAAATAACGTCTTGCTTTTTACCGAAATTGTTTCACCTCAATACATTAAAAAAGTAAGAATCAACATATGAAAAAATATGTCAATAATGGTTTTTAAAAAATAATTAAATTCTTAATTATTATCTTACAAACAAATTTCTTTTTAATATAATTTAATCATTAAAAATTAAAATTTGGGCTTTATTTGACTAAAGCATCAGTATTTCTTTTTTAATGTTGATTAAAATTAACTGGTTAATCTTATATAAATCTTTTCATTTTAAATCCAAATTTTAAAGGACATATATTCATTTAAATCAAATAAAAAAGTAGGATATTTGTTAAAAATAAAATCATCCATTGAAAAATATTTCATTAATGAAAATAATACAAAAATTCAAGTTAAACAAAAAATAAATGATTTTTAACAATTAAAGATAAAAAAGATAGAATATTGGTTTATTAGATAAAATAAGGCCAAAATATAATTATTTTAATCAAAAATAAATAAATTACAAGTTTTAAATAAAAATATGTATAAACCATACCCATTTAATTAAAAAAAGCAAGATTTATAGTTTTTTATATATTCATTAAAAAACTCATAATTCAGCAGGGCAAGTTTCAAAAACTAATGGGAAACTAGAATTATTTAAAATTAATATTAGCACTCTAGAAATAAAATAAAGAAGAATTAATGAATTTTATTAGAAAATAAGCATATTGAGGAAGCAAAAAAATACTATGTAAATTTTGTAAAAATCAAGAAATATGCAAGAATGAATTAAATAAAAAAATAATGAACAGATAAGAAAAAAGAAAAAAGAAAAAATCCATATGAAAATCTCATAAAGATGCAAAAATTAAAGCAAACTGTCAAAGTTTTCTTGAACGTTCTTATAGAACTTAGCCAATTCCAACCCATTTACAAATATATGGCTAACTGTTATGGATACAGTCATCTCATAATTCTCATTGACCTTTCCCCAAGTGATTAAAGGTTGGATTGCATTTCCCGCAGCAGTTGCATTGGTGATTGAATCGAAATCGACCCAAGGGATGCATGAAAAATTAGCAATGTTTATCTTATCCCTTTCCATTGTATCCACATCAAATGCCTTATCAACTCCTTCCAAAACATTAAGCTGATAATCCACAACATAATCATGCCATTTTAGAATGTTATAGAATCTTTGAGGATCTTCTATCCTTATTTCCTTAAAGACTGTCTCCTCTTTATCCATTATTGGGCAAACGGCATCCAAGGATTCAAATTCAATGACCTTGCCATCAATGATCCTTCTTCTCATTTGAGGAATATCATTCAATGCATTCATCAATGCTCCAAGTGACATGACAAAAAAGGACAAGTCCTGCTCCTTTGATTTAATCCACAAGTTTTCAACATTGACCCTTGCAGACATGGTGTATCTTGAGGACAGGAAGTTAATGAATGGGTTGTTTTCCAAATCAAAGTCTATTTCCTTCATTTTGAAACTCCTATTGAATGCAATCAATGAACAACTAAGACAGAACATTTTGCAGACTTGACAACCTTTTCAGCTACACTTCCCATCAAGAACTTGTCGATTCCAGTCTTGCCGGAACTTCCAATAACAACAAGGTCTATGTCTTCCTCTTCAATTGTTTCGAGAATTACCCTTGCAGGAGAACCTTCCTTAACCATTGTAGTGATTTTCACATCCACTCCACATTCATCTCTAAGCCTTTCAACTTTCTTAAGGTTCTTTTCATTCTCGTCCTTAAGCAATCTGTTCACTTCAGAAATGGTTTCTGAATCTGGAAGACCTATTGAAAAAGAGTTTTCAATAACACTTAAAGCGATTATTTCAGCATTGTTTGTAGCTGCAATTGATAATGCATGCTTTTCAGATATGTCTGAGTATTTTGAGCCATCTGTTGGCAATAAAATCTTTTTATATAATTGTTCACTCATTTTATCACAAGCTTAGCTTTTATAAAAATTAAATTAAAATTTTTAGCTTTAGATTAATCATCTAAATCTGTCTAATTTTATTAGAATATCTTTACAATATCATTTACTTCAGTTCTATTAATCAAACTAAGATATGGATTATTTGACTTTTGATTTATGATCATGAATTCAGCATTTTGACCTTCACCAATATATGATTTATTGATTTTTGAAGATAATGAACTGTCTACACATACATTTGTTGTTGCCATTTTCAATACTTCAACAGGAGCTATGTAATTCTTAGAGAAACCTTTCATTATCTTTAATGTAAATTCCATTTCTCTAAAAAGATTAGGCCTATTTATCATTATATTGTCACTTCCAATCAATGGATTAACTCCAGTTTTCAACACTTCAAAAAGTGGAATTATTCCAACACTTAATGCACCATTTGATCTTGGACATATAGTGAGAGAGCTATTTGATTTGGAAAGCTGATTGATGTCATCATTTTTTGGATTGGTCATATGGACAACCTGATTGAATCCTGCTTCAAATGCCCTTTGGGGTTCGGTTTTGCCTGTCTTTTCAATTGATGTGAATTGATTGCTTTCACTTTCAGCTACATGAATGGAAGATATCTTTCCTGCTTCTTCACATTTTTCACAGATTATTTCAGCAACTGTTGTATCAATTTCACCAAAACCGCTTAATCCAATTCCATCGGCATGCTTCAGAAGCTTTCTGATAGCCACCTTGACCTGATGATAATTAGGGTCTTCGCCATAGAAAGAACTGTCTCTTCCAAGAATGATTGGAGTTATTGGAATGTCCTTAGATGCTTCCTTGATAAGCTTGACTCCTTCAAGGCCACCTTCACGATAATCAATGAAATGGCTGATTCCAAGATTGTACATATCCCACATTGATTCTCTCATGGCTTCAGTGAGTTCATCATCACTTGCAGATTCCAATGCAAGATGCTTTATTCCATGAGGCGGCTTTACAACCTCATCAAGGCTTAAGCCATCTCCTTCATCCTTTATGATGGAATCTCCAATATGTGTATGGGCATTGATGAATCTTGGGCATACAATCTTACCTGATGCATCTATGACTTCTCCATCTTCCGCATCCTTGGAGATTTCAATGATGTTGTTTTCATCATCTATGACGATGTTCTCCTTTACAGGACTTAAATCAATGCCTTTTAGGATTAATCCATTTGCTATAGTTTTCATTATTAATAATTATAAAATAAGTTTTATTTATTTTTATTTAAAAAAAATTTAGAAAGAATATTAAATAATTAAAACATATGATTAATTAACTTTAAGAAAATCGGGACGTGAAATCATGGAAACAATTAGCGAATTTAAAGGATTGAATGGGAACATTGTAGCATTTAAGGAAGCAGTCGGAGATGTGGAAAAGGTCACTTTCCTAGGAACTCCTGGAGTTTGCACTCCTTTTGCAGCTTTATTTTCATATGCCATAAGAAATAAGGAATCACATTTTATAAGTGGAACTGACATTGAAAAGTGTCATCAGTTTGAATTCAAACCATATGGAATGCAGCTTAATGAAGAAGTATCCGATCCTCATGACTCTGATGCAGTTGTCTTATTGGGAGGACTTACTATGCCTAAAGCCAATACTGATGTTGATAAATTGAATGAAACCATTGCAGAAATCCTAAAGGATGATGGAAAAATCATTGGTGTTGGATACATGGACATGTTTACCAAAGCAGGATGGCTGGATAAGGTTGAGTTTGACTGCATTGTAGATGGAACATTGACTGGAGTAACCAAAAAATAAGAAAGAATTAAAATACGTTAAAAAAGTAAAAAATAAAAATAGTTAAAAAAAATTTAATGTAAAATAATTTAACAGTTGAGAGCCATGCACTCTCAACTATAAATAATATTTTGGTCAAGGTTTTTTAGTCGAAGACTAAAAAAGCTTGTTGGATAATTCCAATTTTTTATTTATATCTCTTGCTTGAAGAGAGTAATAGACATAAAATCCTGCCCAGAATATAGCAGCAAAGATACAAGCTATTACAATCCACGTAATTATTGGACCGATTCCTAAGCTGAT
Source organism: Methanobrevibacter olleyae (assembly GCA_015063035.1). Classification (GTDB taxonomy): domain Archaea; phylum Methanobacteriota; class Methanobacteria; order Methanobacteriales; family Methanobacteriaceae; genus Methanobrevibacter; species Methanobrevibacter olleyae_A. Next base: position 13,541 of record SUTG01000010.1, on the reverse strand, counting down.
CGGCATCCATTGCAAGTAAACTGCTACAGCAAACAATACACCCATACCAATTACCATTTGGAAAATGACTTGAAGTGGAAATGGAACTTCTTCCTTATCATAAATGAGTCCACTTAAACTAAATGCCCATCCAACTACAATGGATCCAAGGAAGGCATTTATTATTTCAACACCACTGAATGATACATTTTCGGGACCTGCAATGCTTGATCCCAATACCATTACAAGCATTACAACAAAGCACCCTACAAATGCTCCCAATGCTAATCTTCCAATAAAATCAGATTTCATATAACCACCTTTACAATAATCATAATAATATTAATCATAAGTCTAAAGCATCCTTAAAATCGGACAAGTATTTTCTTGAAATATTATCCTTCAATCCGTTCTTAAGCTCAATAAACATCATTCCCCTTAAGGAAGGAGCCACTCTTTTTATCTTTCTCAAATTGACAATAGTTGTCTTTGAAACCCTTACGAAATTAGAGTCAAGATTCTCTTCAATCTGATAGAGAGGCTTTTTAACCAAGTAATCATTATCCTCTGTATAGACTTTGGTCTGCTTTTCCTCAACTCTAATCATGAAGATGTCTTCAAAGTCCAAAAGAACAATATCCTGTCCCTTCTTTACAGCCAATATTGAATTGTCACTCATTCCTTCTTCATCTTCAGTTTCATTTTCCAAAAGAACCATTGCCTTTTGAATATTGTCAGTCAATGCATCTGTATAAATTTCTGCATAAGGCTCTTCAAGGTCTTTTGAAACAAACAAATTCACTTTCATAAAATAACCAAACAATTTTTATAAATAACTAATCAATTTAAAATATTGTTTTTTAATAAAATAAACATTTTTAAAATCCATGCTTATTTTTTCATCTTTTCCATTTCCTTTTCAATCATTTGATCCCTGTATTTTTCATCAAACTTCTCAAAGAAAACAAAGGTTCTAATATAATGGGACACTAAACCGATTCCCCAGAAAAGGGTTACCCAATAAAACCACCATTCACCACGAGAAAACAATACATTTATTACAATAAGAGTTATGTTTACAGCTATGAAACTGTATAAATGATGATAAAAACTCATCTTTTCATCCACTCTTTTCTCTGCTCTACTATATAATTCACTTTCAGACATGCAATCACACTTAATTTTAATCTATTTTTTAATTTTCTAAAATGATTAATGAAATTCCATTTCTTTTTAGATAATATTAGTTAGATTATTCTTATATAAATGAATAATTATCCAAATTAACAAGATGCAGAAATTTTATGCTGAAATGCAAAAATAGGATACTGAAAAAATTTTTTAAAAAATATGAATGAAATATTTGAAAATAAAAAAATTAATTTCTGAAAAAATTAATTTGAAAAATTGATTTAAAAAATTTAATATATTATTAAAACATAATAATATTACTATAAAATTTAATTATTTTTTCTTATTTTTTTTAAAAAATTTTATAAACCACTAATTGGCAATTGCATCTAATCGACTTGAATGGAGGTGTTAGGATAGAGACTAATAATATAAGATATTTTTACAGAAATATTGTAAAGTCAGGTAAGAAATATCGTATCAAATATAACAATAAGGATTATGGCGAATTCAGTAAACTATCCGACGCTCTCTATGAGAGGGATTGCCTGTTTTATTGCAAGTTTGACTATGATCTTCTTGTGGAATGCGACTTGCCGAACAAGTATGAGAATATGGATCTTCCACCATTTCCAGAAAATCGTCCAAGGGGACGTATTGAAGGAAACCTGAAATTCAAAAAAGATCTTGAAGGGGAAATCGTATTCAACCATAAGGAACGTAAGTTCTGTGTAATAAGAGGGGAAGAGAATTACGGCCAATATGACAGCATGGTTGAAGCTTATTTTGTTAAAAAGACACTGATGGAACATGATTGGGATAGAGCTTGCCTTATTCAAAATAGAAAAATCAGAGAAGATATTTTCCTTAATCAGAAAGTCAAGTCAACCAAACCAGAGCTTCCTAAATATTGCCCTCAATGCGGTAATAGGGTTAAGGAAGAAGATACAATATGCAAAATCTGTGGTATAAAATTGCATGGAAAATAAATAGTTTCAAAAAATTAATTAAAGAAAGAAAAAAAGAAGAATTAAAGATTATAATGAATCTTTAATTGCATTATAACCGTTTTCAATAGCTTTTAAATTCATTTCATGGAATTTAGGAGCTAAATTGTTTTTCATTGCAGTTTCAACGGTTTCCTTTGAAAGTGGGAAATCATCATTTGCAACACATGCACCTAAAAGCACCATATTCAAGGATAAGATGCTTCCAGCATCCACTGCAAGACCGTTTCCTTCAATTGGATAGACTGAATCAAAATTATCTTTTAGATTACTGATTATATCATCAATTTCAGGATAGGTCTCTCCAGTTTGAGTTAAGGTTGAAGGCACAATAGGGAAAGTATTAAAGATGAGAGTAGTATCCTTGTTTGCCTTATTCAAGCCTCTTAAGACTTCAATAGGTTCAAAAGCAAGAATCAAGTCTGCTTTTCCTTCCTCTACAATGGAAGATTTGAAATTTCCTATCTTAAGTTCAGTAGAGACAGATCCTCCCCTTTGGCTCATGCCGTGAATCTCACTCATTACAACATCATAACCTTCAAGCATTGCAGCTTCTCCAATGATTACAGATGTCTTGATAATTCCTTGACCTCCTACACCGGAAATGTAAATACTGTAATTCTTATTATCATCATTAACCATCTTAATCACCTTTCTTTACTCCAATAGCTTTATTTGGACAAACTTGTATACAAACGGTACATGATTTACATAATGCTTCATCAACAACTACCTTATCATTCAGATAAGAGATTGCAGGACATGCAAGAGCCTTTACACAAGTCAGGCATTTTACACAATTGTCCTTGATTACCATAGGTGCCTTTTTCTTTTGTCCCTTGATCAATGTGCATGGGTATCTTGCAATTACAACAGCAACGCCATCGTATTCAAGTGCTTCCTTGTAAATGTCAACAGTCTTCTTGATATTGTGAGGATTTACAATCTTCATAAACTTGACACCGATTGCCTCTACAATGTCTTCAATTGAAACAGCTGGAGCTTCATCTCCCATACCATCAACAGGAATACCGGGGTTTGGCTGACCACCAGTCATTGCAGTGATTCTGTTATCCAAAATTGTAAGCACGAACTTGTTCTTGTTGTGAACTGCATTTACAAGTGGAGATAATCCGCTGTGGAAAAATGTTGAATCTCCAATGAAACTCATAACATGCTGATTGGTTGCAATTGAGAAACCGCATCCGTCACCGACAGATGAACCCATTGCAAGCAAGTAGTCTGCAGTTTCATAAGGAGGGGATATTCCTAAAGTGTAACATCCAATGTCAGATGCGAATATCATATCTTCCTTAGCATATCCCATTTCCTGATAAGCCTTTACAGCAGCATAATAAGAGGATCTGTGGGAACATCCTGCACATAATGTTGGAGCTCTTGTTGGAATATTATCTATAAGTTCATTCAATCCATCACTAAATTCCATCTTTTCAACGATTTCAATTAAATCTCCATCAAGGTCTTTGCCATTTTCTGATTTATACTCCTCCAAGAACTCTTTATCATCTACCAAATCAGAAATAACCTTATTGATGGATTCCTTAACAATGTCCGGATTGTATTCATGAACCATTGGGAAAGTTCCATCAAACTTGCCGTAAACTGGACAATCCAAATTGTTCTCACCAAGAACAGCAAAGACATCCCTTTCAAGTACAGGGTCAACTTCCTCTACAATGAATACCCCTTCCAAGTTCTTGCAGAAGTCATGAATCAAATCCTTTGGAGTTGGGTAGGATAGTGCAATCTTTAGGATATCCATACCTAAATTCTCTTGGGAAACAACATCATAAGCATAATTGAAGGCACCACCAGAGGAAATCACACCATATTTTCCTTGGAGAGTCCCATTTTCAAAGGAATAAACCTCATTTACTGGACATTCATTAGCTGTCTCTTCCATTCTTTCCATTTTCTCTGCAAGCCTTTCATGCATTGCAAGAGCATTTGCAGGAACAGGAACAAACTCTCTTGGATTTTTAACGAAGTAACCTCTTAACCAATGTCCATCGGATTCAGTTTCCTTTGTAGTGGATTTAGGTTTCTCAATCTCACCGCATTCCACAATTCCTCTCATGTGAGATACACGAGTGCTTGTTCTAAGAATTACTGGAATTCCAAACTGTTCAGATAAGTCAAATCCATAAACCATCATGTCCTTTATTTCCTGAGGGGAAGATGGTTCTAAAATCGGAACGGAAGAAAGCCTTGAATAGTTTCTTGTATCCTGTTCATTCTGTGAAGAGAATAGTGAAGGATCATCTGCTACAAGAACAATCATTCCTCCCTTAACTCCAGAGTAAGCAGTTGTCATGAATGAGTCAGCAGCTACATTCAATCCTACATGCTTCATGAAAGTAAATGATCTAAGGCCACTTGCAGCTGCAGTGGCTGCCACTTCCATAGCCACCTTTTCATTTGCAGAAAATTCAAAGTACAATTCCGCATTTTTAGCAACAACTGATAAAATGTTACCTATTTCAGAAGAAGGAGTTCCCGGGTAAGTTGCTGCAACTGACACTCCAGCTTCAATAGCTCCCCTAACTGCAGCTTCATTACCTAAAAGAAAAAGCTTATCTCCTTTTTCACTAGTCACTAACTGATCATAAGCCATATAAATTCACCACACACAAGATCAATCAATTAATATCATTCTCTAAAAATACGATTAAAAATCGTAAATCGACTAATCTCTAAATTTTTAATTAATTTGTAAATATAAGATAATAATTAAAATTCGCTAAAATATCATAACATTTTATAAAATTTCATAAATTATCATAATAAGATATTAGTTTCTTTATATATTTAATACATAGCATTTTTGAGGAAATTTTAAAGTGATTGCTAAGGATTAAAAGAAAGAATTATGAGGATTGAAAAATACTAAACTTTATAATAAAATAAATAAAAATATATAAAGTGATTTATTATTATATTATATAAAAATAAATAGATGCATTTTAAGGAAAAATATAAAATTAATCTAAAAAATCATATTGATAAAATAATTATTTGATAGTTTTAAAAGGGATTGCTATGATAACCGTTTATATAAAAAGATTCAATAAAGAGACTGATGAGGAAGCTCACATTGAATCTTATGAAATTGAAGAGTATCCTGGAATGAAAGTGCTGGATGCATTGGAAGAGATAAACAGAAAATATGATGCTGACATCAGCTTTAGAAGTTCATGCCTCGCAGGACAATGCGGTTCATGTGGAGTGAAAATCAACGGAAACGGTGCACTTGCATGTAAGGCGGAAATTAATGATAATGTATTAATTGAACCATTAGACTTCCCAGTCATAAAGGATTTGATTGTGGATAGAAGTTCTGCTGATGAAAAGGTAAAGCAATTGCAGTTAAGCTTGGATTGCGATAGCGAAACTTCCCATGAAAAGCTTAAGCCAGAAGACATCAAGGACACCAAAAAGGTTAGAAGTTGCATTGAATGTTATACCTGTTTATCCAGTTGCCCTGTAGTTAAGCACTTCAATGAAGAATTCCTCGGACCTTACTACTTAAGATACATCTCCAAGTTCGACTTTGATCCAAGAGATGAATATGACAGATTGATAGAAGCACTTGACAGCGGAATGTATTCCTGTACAAGCTGTGGAAAATGTGGGGAAATCTGTCCTAAAAACATCAACAGCTTTGGAGATGCAATTGAAAAACTCAGAGCAATGGCTTATGCAGGAAATCTTGGACCTCTCGATGCTCACAAGGTTTTCAAGGATAATGTTGTAGCAAGTGGAAGAAGCGTAAGCAAACCTGAAGAGCCATTCATTGAAACAATCCATAAGAAATGGGATGAAGAAGGCAAATATTATACTGATGATAATGAAGATAAGGAAAAAGTTGCATTATTCACAGGATGTATGGTGGATTACAGAGCTCAAGAGGTAGGATATGCACTACTTGATGTATTGAAGGCAAACAACATTGAAATAGACATTCCAGAAGGACAAGTCTGTTGCGGTTCCCCTCTTTTAAGAACAGGTCAAGTTGATGTAGTTCAAGAGCTTGTAGACAAGAACAAGGAAATCTTTAAGGATTACGATAAGGTAATCACCATCTGTGCAGGTTGTGGAGCAACACTTAAAAATGACCACCCTAAATATGGATCAAACCTTAATGTGCAAGATATCAGCGAATTCCTGGTTGATAAATTAGACACAAGTAAGATGAAAGAAGTGAATACTAAAGTGACCTGGCATGACCCTTGCCACTTGGCAAGAGGCCAAGGCATTAAGGACCAGCCAAGAGAAATCATTGAAATGATTCCTGGAGTTGAATTTGAAGAGCTCGAGCTTCCTTGCCAATGCTGTGGTGCAGGAGGGGGTATCAAGTCAGGAAAGCCAGAAATTGCATTGGAACTTGCAAAGGACAAGGCTGAAATGGTTAGAGTAACCAGTGCAGATTACGTGACTACAATATGTCCATTCTGTCAAATAAACATTCAAGACGGTTTGAATGCAATTGGTCTTGAAAATGTAAAAACTTTAAATCTTATTCAATTACTTAAAATGGCTTATGATGAATAAATAACCAACATAATTCTAAGAGATACCATGAAAAACAAAAACAAATCAACAGATAGAGGTAAAGTTAAGGAAATAGTTGAGGATGAAGAAACCAAACGCCTTAAGGAAAATATCTATGTTGTTTTTGTAGAATGTGAATCTCCTGGAAATGTTGGTTTTTTAGCAAGAACCATGGGAAACTTCGGACTCCATAAACTGGTCTTAATCAACCCATGCACCCTAAAGGATGAAGCCTATTATCAAGCAATGCATGCAAAGGAAACAGTTGAAAATGCATTGATTTACGATACTGTTGAAGACTTTGTAAAAGACAATGAAATTGACTTCATAGTCGGTTCAACTGGAGCTCCTGGAGGAAGCTATAACCTTTCAAGAATTCCAATAAAGCCTGAAGAGCTTGGAAAATCAATGAACTACAACGATAAGATAGCTATCCTTTTTGGAAGGGAAGGAAACGGTTTGACCAATGCGGAAATTGAAATGTGCGACATTACAGTAAGCATTCCAACTGATCCAAGCTATCCGATTATGAACATTTCACATGCAGCTGCAGTCATCCTATATGAAGTATTCAAAAACAGGAACAGTTACCCTGTTGAAGGATTGGAAGAAAGCACTGCACTTGAAAAGGAATACTTGTTAAGTGATATGGAGAAGCTAATCGGCACATTATCCATTCCTGATCATAAAAAGAAAAATGGGTTGAAAGTGTTCAGGAACATTATCAATCGGGCTTTCATTACTGGAAGAGAGGCACATACATTAAAAGGCATTTTAAGACGTTTGAATAAAAAGATAGAAGAAAATAATAACGAATGATAAAAAGAATATACTTAAAAAACTTATCAAAAAATTTTTAAATGTAAATTAAATATATCTATATTAGACTTATATAAATTAAAAATTCAAGGGACTAAACCATGAACGATAAAGATAGGCGAAAAGGATATTATGAAGATGTGACTACATTTTTAGTTGGACACACATTCCATACACGATTTTTCCTTTCAAGAATGACAAGAAAATCAAGGATTTTTAAGAAAATCATTGATAAAATCCTTTTCGAAGATGATGAAGTTTATGTCCTTCCAAATAAGAATGCTGTCAATAAGACCATCACTACAAACATTGAAATCAATCAAAGCTTTGAGAAATCAGAATCAGAATTTGTGCCAAGCCAAATCATCAAAGAAGTCATAAAAGAGGCTGAAGACATTGTAATCATGCATAAATGCCTATGCAGGTCTTCTGCAAATTGTGAGGATTACCCGCAAGACTTCGGTTGTATTTTCATTGGTCCTGCAACACGTAGAATAGCTTCAAAATATGGTAGAAGCGCTACTGTTGAAGAGGCTTTAGAACATGTTGACAAGGCAGATGAATTAGGATTAAGCCATGTTATCGGTAGAAACAAAATCGATAGCGTTTGGATGAATGTAAGGCCAAAGGAAAAACTCTTGACAATTTGCCATTGCTGTCCTTGCTGCTGCCTATGGAAAGTTCTTCCAGACCTTGATGATGAAATAAGCAATAAGGTGATGAGGCTTGAAGATGTTGAAGTCCATCCAGTAAACGATAACTGTAAGATGTGCAGAAAATGTTTAGGTGACGATGTTTGCTTTGGAGGATCAATTTATCTTGAAGACGGCAAAATAAAGATTGATCAAGACAAATGCGTAGGTTGCGGACACTGTGTTCAAACATGCAAATTTGATGCAATTGAATTGAATTATACTCAAAAATCCATTGATTCTGTGGTAAATAGAATCGGAGAATTAGTTGATTATAAAAAATAATTAACTAATACTTTTTAATTTACTTTTTTTAATTTAACTTATTTTATCAATAATGAAACTGATTTTATAAAAACTTATAATAATAATTAAAAAGAAAAATTAAAATGTTAAATTATTAATTATAATACTTATTTAAAATTATTCTAATTAATTAAAAATTATTTTATTACGGAGAAATATTAATGAATCATGAAAAAATGTTTAATATTGCACGTAAAAGAGGTTTCTTATGGCCATCTTTTGAGATTTACTCAGGAGTGTCCGGATTTACAGATTATGGGCCCCTTGGAGCAAGCTTAAAGAATAACATCATGCAAAAGTGGAGAAAGCAATACATTGCAGGTGAAGGTTTCCATGAAATCGAAGGACCTACCGTAATGCCTAAGGAAGTATTGAAGGCATCTGGACACGTTGACAACTTTACAGATCCTATGACCAAATGTCTCTCTTGCGGTGAAGTGTTCAGGGCAGACCACATCATTGAAGAGGCAATCGGTGAAGATGTTGAAAGCTTGGAAAACAGCGAAATGGATGAAATCGTAAAGGAAAACAATATCAAATGTCCAAGCTGTGGCGGAGACTTAGCAAACATCTGGAACTACAACTTGATGTTCAAGACTGAAATCGGGGCAAAAGGCGACAAAGTAGGATACATGAGACCTGAAACCGCTCAAGGAATTTTCATCCTATTCAAAAGATTATCCAGATTCTTTAAAAACAAGCTTCCATTCGGTGCTGTGCAACTTGGAAAAGCATACAGAAACGAAATCTCACCAAGGCAAGGGGTCATTCGTTTAAGAGAATTCACACAAGCTGAAGCGGAAATATTCTTGGACCCTAAGGACAAGACCCATCCCAAATTCAGCCAAATAGCTGATGAAATTTTATACTTATCTTCTCAAGATGTTCAAATGAATAATAAGGAAACATTGAAAATCACTGCTCAGGAAGCTTTAGACCAAGGTGTCGTATCTTCTGAAACCTTAATCTATCAATTGTATCTTGCGAGGAAATTCTTGAAGGAATTAGGCATTCCTGATGAAGTATTGAGATTCAGACAGCACTTGCCTGGAGAAATGGCTCACTATGCACTTGACTGCTGGGATGTTGAATGCTTGACTGACCAATACGGCTGGGTTGAAATCATAGGTATTGCAGACAGAGGAGACTATGACTTAACTGCACATAGTCAGTTCAGTAATGAGGAATTAAGCATTTACATGGAATATGATGAACCTAAAATGGTATCAAAAACCATTGTAAAACCTAACTTAAAGCTATTTGGACCTGCATTTAAGGGAGATTCTCCAAAAATAAAAACTTACATTGAAAACTTATCAGATGATGAAGTTTTAGCACTTAAGGAACAAATCGAAAGTGAAGGGAAATTCATCCTTGAGCTTGACAGCACATTCGAGATTCTTGAAGAGCACTTGATCTTTGAAGAGATTGAAGAGGAAGTTAAAGGGGAAAGAATCATTCCTCATGTAATTGAACCTTCATTCGGTATAGACCGTATCCTTTACTGCACATTATTGCATTCCTTTAAGACTGAAGAAGATGGATTTGAAAAGGAATACTTCAAGTTTGCAAAGGAAATTGCACCAATCCAAGTAAATGTCTTCCCATTGATGAACAAGGAAGGACTTGGCGAAATAGCAATTGACATCACTCACAAGCTTCGTGAAGCTGGTTTCACTGTAGACAATGACACTTCAGGAACAATTGGAAAGAGATATGCTCGTGCAGATGAAGTAGGTGTTCCAATAGCTATTACAGTAGACTTTGACACAAAAGATGACAATACTGTAACAATAAGAGATAGGGACACTGAAGAACAGGAAAGAGTAAAAATAGAAGATTTAAAAGAAGTTATTGAAGCAAAACTTCAATAAAACTTTTAAATTTCTTATTTCTTATTTTTTAAATCTTTTCAAACTTTTTTTACCTTTTTACCTTTTTCATGCTTTTTTTACCTTTTTACCTTTTTCATGCTTTTTTTACCTTTTTACCTTTTTTTATTTTTTCATACTTTTTTACCTTTTTACCTTTTTCATGCTTTTTTTACCTTTTTACATTTTTCATACATTTTGAAACAAATAATCTAAATTAAAACCTGTGAAAACCACTTTTTTTAACTTTTAAACTTTAGAGCACCCTAACTGACTTTTCAAAAAACTTTTCAAACAATATCTTAGCCCACTTTATCCCATCAGAATGTTCATTGAGAATAAAGCAGGAATTGTCAAAAAGCCCATCCCTAAAGAAGAGACTTAAGGACATGAAATCTTCACATATTGTCAAGAATATCTTTAAGTCATAATCTACCTTTCTAATGATTACTTTGCCCTTTTTTGAAAGATCAGCCAAATCGCCATAATACTTGGAGTTCCTTAAGGAAGAGAGCACCTCATCATTTGTTATCAAAAGCAAATTGTCTCCATTTTCAAGATTTTCAAGAATTATCTCCAAATGCTCCTCCAGAAATATAGGCAAAATTATTTCCATATCCCCACAGTTGCTCAACAATTCAAGATACTTAGTGAAGGATTTTGAGAGGTTATGCTCATCAGATTCTACAAAAACTGAGTCCTTAAGCAAATAAGTGTTTTTAAAGGAATCCCGTGGAATTGAATCAATCGAATGTTCCAGCCAGAAATCCCTATTGATTTCAAAAATATGCAAATCCATAAAAAGCTTTTTCAAACTTGCAGAATATAAGACTCCTTTAGATGATAATGAATATCTTTTGAAATTCTTTTTGATTAAGTTAATGCGTTCCAATTCCTTTAATCCATGCAATATTGAAGCTGAAGGCTTATTAAGTTCCTCCCTAAGTGTATTTAAATCATATTCCCTATCAGATAACAATAACAAAAGCAAAGGCCTCATTTTAGAAGCCAATAAAAAGCGAACAGTTATGAAATCATCATATCTATTTATTGAATCCTCTTCATCAAACATCAAATCACCTACTTTAAAAAATCATATAAAAATAATCCAAAACATTTAATAAAATAATCAGTCAAAGATTAAAGGAAATGAGCTTTCATCATATGAATCAAAAATAGCCAATCCCCAACTGATTGCCTTTTTCCTATTTGACAGCAATAATCTGTTTTGGTCATAAGTTCCATCCAACTTAAACAAACCAACTGTAATGAACTCATTGGAAATCGCAAGAGCTATTTTAAGGTCCTCATTAATGTATTTTATAGAAAAATTACCCTCATAAATCCCTTTTTTAACAACATCATTTCCGATATCCCTTATGAAAACATCCAAAATCTCTCTAGAAACTATCAAATCAACATTGGTTCCTTTTAAGATCAGTCTTCTGATTAATTTAGGATATTCTGGATGAAGGTAAGGGAATATCACCTTTAATTGTTTAGAATTTTTGAATAACCTCTTAAACTCCTTGTGTGTCCTATAGATATCCATTGAATTGCATCTAATCAATTCAGAGCCTTCTAAAGATGAGAGCTTATTTAAATCATCTATGCTTAATGAACTTATGTCATGGTCTAGCCAAAAATCGGAATTAATGCTTATTGTAGAAATCACATCCCTAAAGTCCATTAGTATTGTGATGTAAATCAATCCTAAATTTGTCAATTGAAAGCTGTTATGAATCTTCTCAACATATCCCTCATCACACAGCTTATGAATATTGCTTGAAATTGAACTGTAACTCAATAGGGACTTCCTATTTATATCCCTTATTTTCAAAGGACCATCCAATAAATCCACCAAGACTTTTAATCTGATATCTGAATTATTTAAAAATTTCAACTCTTCTCCAACAACTGAAAAATAATGCATATTACCACCATTTTCTAAATTATCAAATCAATTGATAAACTAAACCTTAACTTGATTTTAAAAAATATTAATCATCTAATCAACAAAACTAACCAAAAAAAGAACAAAAACAGAATAAAGCAAAAATCTAAACCCAATTCAACACCCCAAAAAATTAAATGAATAACCTAAATGAAAGTTATAAATTTAATATATATTTCGTTAACAGATAGTTAACTCAATTTATAATTTTAATGTAGACCTATATAAATATATTAGAAAAACATGAACAGGAATTACGAGATGACATCAATATTGATGTCAAACTGTAAAATTTTTATAAAAAAACTGAACCTTAATGGATTTTAGAAAAAGATAATATATAAAACAATCAAATAATAATTAAAAAGTGTTTTTTAAAAATGCATAAAAGATATCCAATTGCAAAAGTCCAAAAACCAAAAGAAAATAAATGGTGAAAATATGATTGATACACATATGCACGCTGATTCAAGAAGCAGTGAAGACTTTGAAAAAATGTTTATTAGCGGAATAGATACTGCAATCACCTGCTCTTACTATCCCTATAGAATTGATGAGAATCCTGAAATACTTTTAAACCACTTAAATAGGATCTTAAACTTTGAGCCAAGAAGGGCAGGAGAATATGGTCTTGACTTAAGGGTTGCATTGGGGATTCATCCAGCAAATTCATTGAAAAATAGCGAAATCATATTCGAATCATTAAATAAATGGATAGAAAATGAAGACATAATAGCTATTGGGGAAATAGGTTTGGATGAAAATACAGATTTGGAAAAGGAAATCTTTAAAAAGCAATTGGAATTGGCAGATAATACCGAATCTAAAGTCATCATTCACACTCCAAGAAAAAATAAACTTGAAGTCTTAAAGGACATAAAGGAAATCGTGCTTGAAAACATCAATCCAAATCTTGTTGTAATCGATCACATAAACCTTAACACTATTGAAGAGGTGATTGATGAGGAGTTCACCATAGGACTGACTGTCCAGCCTCAAAAGATGGAAGTTGAAGAGGCAATTGAAATATTGGACAAATACGGTTTTGATAAATTCCTATTGAATAGTGACATCAGCAATAAGCCATCTGATCCACTTTCAGTTCCAAAAACAGTGAGAACACTAAAAAGATTAGGATACAATAAAAAAGAGATAGATAAGGTAGCATTTGAAAATGCTAAAAAGTTTTTCAATATTTAATCGAATAAAA
>SUTG01000083.1 GCA_015063035.1 Methanobrevibacter olleyae | reverse complement strand
ATGCTTATGTAACGGTTTATGTAAATGGTAAAAGAGTAGACACTGTTAAAACCAATAGTACTGGTGGATATAATGTATCTTATGTTGCTAGTGATGTTGATGAAAATGTTGTAGTTGCTACTTATGATGGTGACTATATCAGATACAGTAATGCTACTGCAAGTACTTCATTTAATGTTGTTAAACTTAATTCAACTGTTAATGTTGAAGTTGCTGATATCATTTATGGTGATGTTGAAAGCATTAATATTAGTATAAATGAATCTGATGCTACAGGTAATGTAACTGTTTATGTGAACAGTACTGTTGAAGGATTTGAAAATATTACTAAGGAATTACGTTTAGTTGATGCTAAAACTCAATTAAATCTCAGTGATTTAAATGCTGGTACTTATAATGTTACAGTAGTATATCCTGGTGACTCTAAGTACAATGGTAATACTACAGTTGTAGAGTTTACTGTTGATAAGTTGGCAGATTATGATATTAATATCACAGCCATGAATATAACCTACGGTGACGATGAAACAATTACTGTAAAATTACCTGAAGATGCTACAGGAACTGTAACTATAGAAATTGAGGGTATTGTTGAAGATACTGAAGAGTTATCTGGTGGAGTTGCTGAATTCACCATACCTAAGTATACTGGTCTTGTTGCTGGTGATTACACAGTTCAAGTCACTTATTCAGGTGACAGAAACTATGCTGGTAAACAGGAATTAACAACTCAATTTAATGTTGCTAAAGCAGAATCACATATAAATGTTACTGCAGATGATACCAGAAGTGATAAGGATGCTAGTGTTGTTTTAAATATTAGTGACTTTAATGCAACTGGTAAAGCTAATGTAACCTTATATAATTCAGATAATGTTATAATTAGTGATATTGTTGTTGATCCAATGACTAGTGAAGAAATATCCGTAGTAAACTATGATAAATTGTTACCTGGTGAGTACACAGTTAATGTGACTTACTATGATGATGATAACTATAATAATAGTAAATCATCAGCAACTTTCACAGTTGGAAAAATCCCAACTATGACAGAAGTAACAATACTCAATAATACTGCTGGAAATGTAACCATCGACATTAGAGTAACTGGTGAAGATGGAAATGATACAATGACAGGAACAGTAAATATAACTGTTAACGGTCATACAATCCCAGTAGAATTAACAGGTACATTTAATAAAACAGTTAAACTTGACATACAGGATAGTGGTATTAACTATGTGAAAGTTGAGTTTACGGGTAATGACAATTATTTACCAAGTATTGGAAACAATACTGAAACGGGTGAAGAATTAACAAATATTACCGTCAGCAAACAAGTTGCAACATTAACTGTAAATGCAACCCCTAATAATGTGACTATCGGACAGACAGTAACAATTACTGGAAAATTAACAGATGGAATGAACAATACAATTCCTGATGCATACATCGAAATCACATTAAATGGTGACAGATATATTACAACAACAGATTCTAACGGTGAATACTCATTAACAAATGTCACCGTACAAAAAGAAGTTGTTGATGTAGTTGCAATATATAAAGGAAATAACACAGTTAATGCTACAAAAGCAATAACTAACTTCATAGTAGATAAAATACCAACAGTAACCCTTGTAAGTATAGTAAATACTACAGCAGGTAATGTAAGTATAGATGTAATAGTAATAGACAACGATGGAAATGTCGTAACAACTGGTAAATTAAATATTACCACTGAATACGACACATTCACAGTAGATATTTCAGGACAAACAACCAACGTACCTCTAGACTTCAATACAAATGGAACAAAAGATGTTTCGGTAAAATACATTGAAAATGATGTATATTACAACAGTACAGGTTTAGACAAAGTTAGTTATGATATAGATCCTGAAAATGCAGAAATATTCAATAATATAACTGTAACAAGACAAAATACAACAATCACTGTTACAACGATAACCCCTGTTAAAGTTGGAAACAGTACTATTATCTCAGGTAAACTGGTTGATGAACAATCAAGACCAATAAATGGTGCAACA
The DNA here is from genome assembly GCA_015063035.1 of Methanobrevibacter olleyae. Taxonomy (GTDB): domain Archaea; phylum Methanobacteriota; class Methanobacteria; order Methanobacteriales; family Methanobacteriaceae; genus Methanobrevibacter; species Methanobrevibacter olleyae_A. The sequence goes on along the minus strand of SUTG01000083.1, from coordinate 1,397 downwards.
GTTGTAGTTAAAATAGGTGATGAAAATTACACTGTAACTACAAATGCTAATGGAGAATATTCATTAGAATATAACGACACTATTGTGGGTACACACAATGTGACAAGTATTTACAATGGTAATAAAACATTTATTGGATCAAATGACACAACTAACTTCGAAGTTGAAAAACGTGATGCAAAAATAAGCATTGAAAAACTCGAAGATGTACCTGTTGGTAATGATTTAAATATAATTGGTAAACTTGAAGACGAATTCGGCATTCCAATCAAGGATACTGAAATAAACGTAACCTTTGATGGAAAAACTCAAACAGTAAAAACAGATAATGAAGGAAACTTCAATGCAAAATTCCCAACAAATAATGTTGGAACTAAAGATGTAAGTATTAAATTCAATGAAAATGAGAATTATACCGAAGCATCATTAGAAGATACTGTAAACATAGTACCTATCAAAGCTGAAATTAACATAGACACTCCATGTGATGTTGAAGCAGGAGAACCTATTAACATTACTGGTAACGTTACAGATGAAGCAGGTAATCCTTTAGTGGGTGTACCAATAAATGTGACTGTAAACGGTGAGACTAAGGAAGAAGTTACTGATGAAAATGGAAGGTTCAGTGTTCCATTTAATAATGTAGTACCTGGTCAAAACAATATTACAGTTTCATCTGAAGATGAAAACTATGATGTGGATGAAGCAAAAGATAAGTTCTTTGTACCGGTATTAAACACTAATATTACGGTTGATCCGATTGATGATACGTTGGTTGGTGATGATGTTGTTGTTAGTGGTAGATTACTTGATGAGGATGGTAATGCTGTTGGTGGTGCAGATGTGACTGTTACTGTTGATGGTGTTGAACAGACTGTTGTTACTGATAAAGATGGTAGATTTAATGCTACTTTCCCAACAAGTAGTGTTGGAACTAAGTTAGTGACTGTTGATTATTCGGGTAATGATAAGTATGATGGTGCTAAGGAATCTGATGTATTTGATGTTTACAAGAATACTGCTGTAATCTCATTAGATGATCCGGTTGATGTTGAAGCAGGTGAACCTGTGAATATTACTGGAACAGTTGTTGATGAGGGTGGTAAGCCGGTATCTGGTCTTCCGGTAAATGTAACCGTAAATGGTCAGACTAAGGAAGTTATTACTGGTAAAGATGGAAAATTCACAGTTCCGTTTGATAATGTGGTTCCTGGTCAGAACAATGTAACGGTTAGTGCTGGAAATGAGACTACTGGTGCTGATACAGTAGAAGATAAGTTCTTTGTACCGGTATTAAACACTAATATTACGGTTGATCCGATTGATGATACGTTGGTTGGTGATGATGTTGTTGTTAGTGGTAGATTACTTGATGAGGATGGTAATGCTGTTGGTGG
>SUTG01000009.1 GCA_015063035.1 Methanobrevibacter olleyae | reverse complement strand
AATTACCAAACCATGGATGGACGTAGCTGTAACTCCTTTAGGACAAGGTGCAGGACCTGCTGTAAGAACCTCTTACGCTGTAAAAGCTAAATGGGGATACCCTGTAGGATCCGGTATTCACAACGTTCCATCCGCATGGGATTGGTTAAGACAATACAAAAAAGAACACAAAGAAGCATGGCCTGTATGTGATATAGGTTCCAACATCGTACAACAAATGGCTGGTGGAGACTTCGTACTTTTCGGTCCTATCGAAAACTCAAGACTCGCATTCCCAGCTTGTGGTATGGCAGATATCATGATTGCTGAAGCAGCAAAAGATATCGGTACCGAACCTATTGAAGCACACCCATTGAACTTATTATTATAATTTGAAAGGGTCCGAGATTAGATGATTATTTCATCTAATCTTTTTCAAATTATATCCCAGCTTTTTGACCTACGGCCAAAAACCTTGACCAAAATTTTTTTCACTATTTTTCATACTTTTTATTTAAATTTTAACTCTTTTTATGAATTTTTTTCATTTTCTCATAATTTTACTAATTCTTAAAAATCATTTAACAAAATTTATATTATTTAATGAAAATAGTATATATTATATAGAAAGATTATGGGGATTTTATATGTCTTTTTTAGATAAAATTTTTAATAAGGGACCTAAGCCAATCATTGCTGAAAGTCAACCAAGGGATTTAAGTATTTTAAAAGCTGGTAACAGACCTCAGGGTCCAGGTGTTATGGCAGCACAACAGGATGAATATTATGTTACCGCTTCTGTAGAGTTAGGAAACACCACTACAAAATGTGTTATCATGGCTACAAATTTAAACAACAGCCAATCTTATTTGATTAATAAAACAGTTAACATGACAAGGGATGTCAGAGCTCCTAAACCTGATGAGGAAGTCTTCGGTAAAACTGTTTGGGGCATTGAACTTTCTAAAGAATCTGTAGCAGATATGATTAAAGACACTGTTTTGGAATCACTTAAAAAAGCGCATATGGATATGGATGAAGACTTGGATTTTGTAGTAAGATCTACAGGGGTTACTGCAGGGTTCGCTACTACTCAAGAAGTGGGGCAAATGGTAAAGGCTTTAGCGGATGGTTGTCTTGATGCAGGCATATCACATACAAAAATGGCTCCTGCCATGTCAACTGCACACCTTCCAAAGAGGCTTCAAAAATACACTTTATTGGATAATGTAATGTTTGATGGGGCTGTAGTAAGTGTAGTTCCACCAAAAGGAAAAGAGGTCGTTGCTAACGAGATGGAAGGTGAACTTGTTACTGCAGGTATTAAATTAGGTGCCAAATGGACTGAAGTAGACTATAGAAACCCATGTGTATCCTTGGACTTTGGTTCTACCTTAGCAGGTAGGATTGTAAATAAGGATGAGCCTTATGCAAGTACCGTTGGTAACTTCTTAGGTTTAGCTGGTGTTATTTCAGACTCATTAGCAAAAGGTTCCAAGCAAATCGACCAAAATAATGGTGCTGCATTGGACATATTTGATCCTAAATTGCTTAAGAAAGCAGATGGCAAAAAGCATCAGGAAAAGGCAAAGCAATATGCTAAAGAGGCACATGAACTCATTAACATCTGTAAGGTTCCAGAGGGTATTGACAGATTTGGTACTGTTCCATTGGATGCTGCAGGTGCTAAAGCAGCAGGTACTTGTTTGATTGGTTGTGATGTTGGTACCAATGCAGATGGTCTTGGTGGATTAGTGGAAATTGGTGCTAAAATCTATGAGGATGAAGGTATTCCAACACTCCTTGCTACAATGGACCATGTAAGTGCTAATATTGTATACAGAGTTCTTGATGTTGCATTTGAAGAAGACCTTATTCTCGACGGTTCCATTTTAGGAGTTACCGGAAGAGCAGGTATAACTGGTAAGAAACCAGAACTCATTTTAGAATATGCTCAGGACAAATTCAAGGATGTTGTATTTGTAGAGGATGGACTTGCTCTCGGTTCTGCAATCATGGCTCGTTGTATGAATTCCATGGGAACTCAAAAGAACCCTCTTGGTGGAAACCAAGGAGAAAGATGTATTCTTAAGAAAAGAATGCAAGAACAAGGTACAATTCCAAAATAATTTATCAGATTTTAAAGAATCCAATCTTTTAAATTATTTTTCATTTTTCTTAAATTTTTTATTTATTTAATTCTAATCAATAATTTATTTTTCTATTTTTTTTATTTAATTTCAATTATTAATGGTGTATTTATGATAATAGCTCTTGTTATGGCTGGTGGAAAAGGATTAAGATTAAAATCAGAAATTGAAAAGCCACTTTATCCCTTAAAAGATAAGCCATTGATGAGTTATGTTTTGGATAATATCAATGAATCAGAATTAATTGAAAAGACAGTTGTTGCAGTAAGTCCGAATGCTCCAAACACAAAGGAGTATTTAATCAATGAATTGAACTTTTCAAGTTTTGAAAGCTCTTTTTATGATAGCGAAAAAAAGGATTATTATTTGGATACTTTAGGTAAAGGTTTTGTTGAAGATCTTTCTAATATTCTAGAAATTTTTGAGTCAAGATCAAAGGATGACATTTTGATTTTCATCAATGCGGACTTGCCATTGGTTGGTGCCGATATTCTTGATGAAATTTTAAACTATTATTTAAGTCAAGACAAACCTGCATTATCAGTCTCAGTTCCTGTTGAAATTTTTGATGAATATGGGGTGAATTATTCCTATGAATTTAATGGAAATGTCCCTTCAGGAATCAACATACTTAGAAGTGAAAATGTCGTTCAGGATGAGCAACTTTTAATTATTTCAAGGCATGAGTTAATTTTTAATGTAAATACTATCGAGACAGCTATATTAACCAATAAATTTTTATAATTTCCATCAATTTTCAGATTTTTTTACATATTTTTATCATATTTTTTAGCAAATTTCTTTTCATATTCTTTTCATATTCTTTACATATTTTTTGCATTTTCTTCACTATTTGACTGATCCAATTTTTCATGTTTTTTTAGTTTTTTTAGTTTTATTCATTGTAATATTATTTGAAAATTAGAAATTTTTTTAATTTTCTATTCTTTTTCATTTATTCCCCTTATATATTACCCTTTTTTAGATTTTTATACTATTTTTCATTTATTTTTACTAAAAATATCAATAACTTTATATATTTCTTTAAATATAAACAGTATTAAGGTAAACTAATGTATTAATTATTAAAATTAGTTATTTAAATTGAGTGTTTTTTTAAAAAACAAAACACGAATCATACCTTCAATCATTTTTATAAAATTTATCGGTGAAAATATGGAAAATGCTGTTGCTAAACCTAATACTCATAGAAGAGAAGAAAAATTATGGAGTGAAATTAAAAGCTATCAAGTAGCTACTAATAATGCTCGTATTTTAGGGGTGCTTGATGAGTTAATAATTAATGAAAAAACTGGTAAAATCGTGGATATTGCAGTAAAAGTAGAAGCTGGACGTAATATTCATGTAAAAGGTGCAAAACGTAGAGGAGATTTATTATTAATCCCATTCACCAAAATAGAAAAAGTTGGAGAATTTATTATTGTAACTGAATAATTTTCTAATTTTCACTTTTTTTATTTTTTATTTTTTCATTACACTTAATTTAAATCACACTTAATTTAACTATTTTTAATTGATTTAGTCTATTTTTTCTAATTTTTTTTTATTGATTTGAAAGATTGTTTTTTATAAACCTTTTTTCAGAATATTAAATTAAATAGATTATTTATTAGAATATTTTCAAATATGCAATGTTTTTATATAATGAAATAAATATAATATTTTTATATAATGATATTATATAATCATGTTATAACTATTGTTAAATTAATTTCATATGAAATTTTATTATAATTAAAATTAACTTTGTAATTAAATCAATTAGGATGTTATACAATGTTACTTGAAGTAAAAGATTTGGTTGTTGAAGTAGAGGGTAAACGTGTTTTAAATGGCGTAAACCTTGCTATAAGAGAAGGGGAAACCCATGTTCTTTTAGGTCCAAATGGTGCGGGCAAAAGTACATTATTCTTAACTATCTTGGGATTCCCAAAATATGAAGTTGTAGAAGGGTCTATCATATTCAATGGAGAGGATATCACTAATTTAACCACCACTGAAAGAGTTCAAAAAGGTCTTGGAGTAAGTTTCCAAAACCCTCCAGCTATTCGTGGAGTTAGTGTAAGGGACTTGTTGAAATTCGAATCCAAGCAAGACCCTGATGAAGAGTTGAATCCAAGAATGCAAGAGCTTGCAAAAAAATTAAAATTCAGTGATGAATTTTTGGACAGAGATGTTAACAGAGGATTTTCAGGTGGGGAAGTCAAGAGATCCGAAATTCTCCAATTGCTTGCTCAAGGGCCACTTTTCACCATGTTTGATGAACCGGATTCCGGTGTGGATATTGAAAATGTTGAATTGTTAGCTGGTGAATTGAATGTTTTATTGGATAAGGATAAAAAACCTGGTCAAAGGAGAAAGGCAGGTTTGTTAATCACTCACTTAGGTTACATTTTGAATTTTGTTAAAGCAGATAAGGCACATGTATTGATGCATGGTATAATTGCTTGTTCTGGTGACCCTGATGAAATTTTAGATGACATTAGAAAAGAAGGATTTAAAGGATGTGTTGGTTGTGCAGAATGTAACTCATGATGCCGAAAAGGCTAAAGATAAAAAGGCAGCGTTAGGTACAGATGTTGTCATTGAAAACTTCACTACTGAGGACATTAATGCTTTTGATGTACTTGACGATTTGAAGGACATTGACAAGAAAACTCAAAAGACTATCCTAAAAGTAGGAGTGGATGCTAATTCTGAAGAGAGAGCAGGTTCTTTTGTTCAAATGGACCAATCAAATATCTTTTCACATTCCATATCTGATTCCATTGAACTTATGAACTTAGGTGTTGCATTGGATAAGCATTCCTGGTTGAAGGATTACTTGTGGAAAGCTGTAAAACCTGATGTTGACAAATACACTGCCCAATGTGCCTTACAGGAATCTGAAAATGATGCATATAGTGGTTATTTCGTCAGATCATTACCTGGAACCAAGGAAATCTTCCCAGTTCAAGCATGTATGTTCATTGCTGACCAAGATGTTATGCAAACTGCTCACAATATTGTTATTGCTGAAGAGAATTCTGAGCTTCACCTTATAACTGGTTGTGCAACTGGTGATGACATTTCCTCTGCACTTCACGTTGGGGTTTCTGAAATTTACATCAAGCCTGGAGCAAAAGTAACTTTCACTATGGTCCATAACTGGGCGGAACAGGTTGAAGTGCGTCCAAGAACTGCAATTTATCAGGAAAAGAACAGTACTTACATCAATAATTACATCTTACCAGTCCTGTCAAATCCATCCAGTCTTATCCTACCACTTACTGTAATGGTGAAAATGCTAGGGCATTATTCCAAAGTATTCAAAGCGGTATCAACGACTCAATTATTGATATGGGTTCAAGGGCTATTTTGAATGCGCCGAATACCAGTGCAGAGATCATATCCCGTTCTGTTGCAAATGATCAATCCAGAATATATTCAAGAGGGCATTTATCAGGAAACGTTCCAAACGTAAAAGGACACTTAGAATGTCATGGATTGGTTTTGGATGACAATTCATCCATTTATGCAGTTCCGGAACTTGAGGCAAATGCAGCAAACCTTGAAATGTCTCACGAAGCAGCAGTTGGTCAAATCGATGAGGAAGAGATTTACTACTTGACTTCAAGAGGATTGACTGAAGAGGAAGCGGCTTCCATGATTGTTAGAGGTTTCTTAAGCATGGACATCACTGGATTGCCAGATGAATTAGCTGCTGAAACTCAAAAAATGATTGACATGAGTTTAGATGGTATGTAGTTCAAACTTTTAGAAAAAGTTTGAACAAAATCTTTTCTCTAGTTGGGAGTATTTGCTCTTAACCTTTTTCAATTTTTATTTTTTAGTTTTTCAAAAATACTTTAAGATATTCTTATAGTATTTTCTAAAATATTTCTAATTTTTTTTATAATTTTTTCTAAAATATTTTTAAATTTTTTAAAATTTTTTAATTAAATTTTTTTATAATTTTTTCTAAAATATTTTTAAAGTATTCAAAATTTTTTAATTAAATTTTTTTAAAATTTTTTTCTAAAATTTTTCTTTAAAATATATTTTTTTCAAAATTTACAATTTTCAAAAATATCATAAAATCTTTTATTTAGGCATTCCTTAATTTTTAGCCATTTTTTCAAATTTTATTCCTAATTATAAAAATTGTTTTTATAGGTTAAAACTTAAGTTATTTTTATTTAAGTTCCTTATTTTAAATTTCAGTAGAATTAATCTGTTATTTTTATATATACATTAATAATCTTGGCTATTTTTCGATAATATTTCGTATAAATTAAAATAAAATTTTTGACCATGTAATATCTTTTTTTAAAAAAGTATTATAGTATATAAATCTTGTGTATTTCCTTTCCAAGTAACCTTTATATTTAATCTTTAATATAATATATAATCAGTACATTAATGTTAAGCTGAGCTAGCTCATTAGCGTACGATGATTTGAGATTAAGGTATGCCTTAACATACTTTAATATAGATTTGAAAAACTTTTTTAAAAAAGAAATTAGATTGAAATCTATAACTTTAAAAATTTTGATTTGGTTTTTAAAGTTAAAACGGAATTCTTGAATTTTTTGATTTGGATTCAAGAAGTAATCTATTAAGATTTTTTGATTTGGATCTTTATAGATTAAAAATAGTGAAAACTATTTAGGTTGAATATCTCAATTATTTCAATTTTAATAAAGTTTAATATTTTCAATCGGTATTAAATGAATTGGACCGTATTAGTTTTGATTTGATGATATGGTTTGATGATTATTAGATTGAAATAGTTGGATGAGTCTTAGATTAAATTAAATTTTTTTTAGGACTATAAACTAAAATTTTAATAGAGGAGGATAAACTCTATGTCTGAAGATGTAAAAATTGTAATGTTTTGTTGTAACTGGTGTTCCTATGGTGGAGCAGATACTGCAGGTACTGCAAGAATGCAATACCCACCTAACATTCGTGTTATTAGAGTAATGTGTTCTGGAAGAATTGACCCTCAGTTTATTTTAAAAGCATTCAGAGACGGTGCTGATGGTGTATTCGTAGCAGGATGCCACATGGGTGACTGCCACTACGATGCAGGTAACTATAAACTTGACAGAAGAATGAGATTAGTTTATAAATTAGTCGAAGATATGGGAATCGGAAGAGAAAGAGTCCACCACGACTGGATTTCTGCTTCTGAAGGAGAAAAATTCGCTAGTTCTGTAAAAATGATGGTAAACAGAATTAAAGATTTAGGACCTTCCCCATTAAAAGCACAATTAGATGCTGAAGGATAAATTTAACTGGAGGATTATTTATGGCAGATAAAGCTAAAGTAGGAACTATGTGGCTCGGAGGTTGTTCCGGTTGTCACTTATCCATTGCGGACTTTCACGAATCTTTATTAGATGTTTTAGAATTAGCACAATTCGAATTCTCACCAGTATTATGTGATACTAAATATGATGAAGTACCAGAATTAGACGTACTCATTGTAGAAGGTGGAATTAGAAACGAAGAAAACAGAGAATTAGCAGAAATGTTAAGAGAAAAAGCTGGCCTCGTTATTGCATACGGTACTTGTGCTGCTTATGGTGGTATTCCTGGTCTTGGTAACTTACACACTGTTGAAGAGTTAACTACTGAAGGTTACATTAACTCCTGCAGTACTGTAAACCCAGAAGGAATCATTCCTAACGAAGATGTACCAACCTTAGAAAGCAGAGTAAGACCATTAGGTGAAGCAATTCAAGTTGACTTAATGATCCCTGGTTGCCCTCCAAAATCTGACGTAGTAGCAGAAGCTATTCTTACCTTATTAAACGGAGGAACTATTGAATTACCAACCACTAACCTTTGTGAAGTATGTCCTAGAGAAAAACCACCTGCTGGACTCGCTATGGACTTCATTAAAAGACAATTTGAAGTTGGTAAACCAGAAGATGATTTATGTTTAATTGCTCAAGGTTTAGTATGTATGGGACCTGCAACCGTATCCTTATGTGGTGCACAATGCCCAAGTATTGCTATCCCATGTAGAGGTTGTTACGGACCTACCGCTAAAGTAAACGATGCAGGTGCAAAAATGATTTCTGCGATTGCATCTGACTACGGTATTAACGAAGATAAAACCGTAGACCCTGAACAAGTAGCTGACCAATTAGATGATATTGTAGGTACTTTCTACACTTACACTTTACCAGCTGCTTTAGTCCCTGCTAAAATGCAAAAAGGAGGAAAATAATATGGTAAAACTTACTATGGAACCTGTAACTCGTATTGAAGGTCACGCAAAAATTACTGTACACCTTGACGAAGCAGGAAATGTAGAAGACACTAGATTACATGTTATGGAATTTAGAGGATTCGAAAAATTCTTACAAGGACGTCCAGCTGAGGAAGTACCTCGTATTGTACCTAGAATCTGTGGTATTTGTGATGTACAACACCACTTAGCAGCTGCTAAAGCTGTTGACCAAATCTATGGATTTGATGATGACGAAATCTTACCTGATGCTTACAAAATGAGAGAATTAATGAACTGGGGATCTTTCATGCACTCTCACGCTCTCCACTTCTACTTCTTAGCAGCACCTGATTTAGTCATTCCTGACGGAACTAGAAAAACTAGAAACGTTTTCCAAATTATCCAAGATATGCCAGAAGTTGCTTTACAAGCTATCAAAATCAGAAGAAACGGTTTAGATATCGTATCTGCAACTGGTGGTCGTCCAATTCACCCAACTTCCTCTACTCCTGGTGGTATTTCCACTGAATTAGATGAAGAAACTCAAGCTGACTTATTAGCAAAAGCTAAAGAAAACGTAGAATTAGCTCAAGCAACCATTGAATTAGCAGTACCTATCTTAGAAGAAAAAATTGACTTAGTCAAAACCTTAGGGTACTTCGGTGACACCCGTCACTGTGGTATTGTAACCAAAGATGGTGACTGGGATGTATACAACGGTAAAGTAAGAATAAAAGACAAAGACGGTTCTATCTACACCGAATATAACAACCTTGAATACAAAGATATTGTTGCTGAACACGTAAAACCTTACTCCTGGTTAAAATTCCCTTACATTAAAGAATTAGGATACCCAGAAGGTATTTACAGAGTAGCACCATTATCCCGTATTAACGTTTGTGACAAAATGCCTGATGCAGCTCCTTTAGCACAAGGTGCTTTAGAAGACTTCAGAGACAAATTCGGTTACGCACAATACCCATTATTATTCCACTGGGCAAGATTAATCGAATTATTAGCTTCTGCTGAAATGGCTGTAGACACATTAGAACAAGACTTATCCGGTGACAAATTCCCAGAAGCATTAGAAAGAACTGCTGGTGAAGGTGCAGGTATTGTAGAAGCTGCTCGTGGTACTTTAATCCACCACTACACAACTGATGATGAAGGTTTAATTACCCAAGCTAACATTATCGTAGCAACTATTCAAAACAACCCTGCAATGGAAATGGGTATTCAACAAGTAGCTAAAGATTACATTAAACCTGGTGTAGAAGTAGATGACAAAATTTTCAACTTAATGGAAATGGTTATCAGAGCTTACGACCCATGTTTATCTTGTGCTACCCACACTATGGACAGCCAAATGAGATTAGCTACTGTAGAAGTATATGACAGTGAAGGAAATATGATTAAAAAAATCTAACTTTGGAGTGTTAAAATGATAGTATTCAATGAAAATAGCTGTATTAAATGTGGAGCATGTGAAGGCGTTTGTCCTACAGCAGCTATTGAAGTAGGCGATCACATCGTTTACTGTGATACTTGTGGAGGAGCACCTGCATGTGCTGATGCATGTACCAATGGTGCTTTACAAGTAGAAGACATAGCTATTGATGAAGATGGAAACACTCAAGTTAGATTAATCTTTAACAAAACCAAATGTGATGAATGTGGGGATTGTGTAGAAGCATGTCCTTCCAAAACTCTCAAATTAGATGCAGAAGATTCTCAACTCCTCAAAGGATTCTGTGTAATGTGTCAAAAATGTGTTGACATTTGTCCTGTAGACGTTATCGGAGTTCCTGGAGTAAAAGAACCTGCAGCAAGAGTAATTGAACCAGAAGGACCTGTTTACATTGATGATTGTAAAGGATGTGGCGTATGTGTAGCTGAATGTCCTGTAGATGCAATCACCTTATCTGCTTATGGAGAACCTATCGAAGTAGATGAAGAAAAATGTATCCAATGTGGAGTATGTTCACAATCCTGTCCATGGAACGCAATTTTCATCGCAGAAAATGCAAACCCTGCTAAACGTACTAAAAACATGAAATCATTCACTTTAGACGCTGAAAGCTGTATTGGTTGTAATTCCTGTGTTGACATTTGTCCTGGAAGTTTCATCACTCCTAAATCTGACTTGACTGTAGATCTTCCAGAAATGTGTGCTGCATGTGGTCTTTGTGTAAATGTATGTCCTGTAGATGCAATTGACTTAGATGTTGAATATGGAGCATCTAAATTCAGTGCTTCTGAAGGTATCTGTTGGGACGAAGAAAAATGTCTCTTTGACGGTGGTTGTGCTTTAAAATGTCCTACTGAAGCTATAAAAGTAGTTACCAAAAGAGGAATGGAAGTACCTTCCCGTCAGAAAGATATGGGCGAACAATCTTTCACCATGTGTGTAAGATGTGGTGCTTGTGCAAATGTATGTCCTAACGACGCATTGCAATTAGACTATGTAGACAAGGAAATTGATGGTGAAGTAGTATCTAGAGATAGAATCATCTTCAACCCATCTAAATGTGACGAATGTGGAGAATGTATTGAAGCATGTCCATATGATATGTTACACAAAGCATACAAAGTTAACTTACCTATTGCTGGATTCTGTACTCTCTGTGAACAATGTCTCACAAAATGTACTCCAGAAGCTCTTAACTTAAAATAGATAAGTTATAAACACAAAACAAAATTAAACCTAAATATTTAGGTATAAGGCACTTAACAATGGGGTTAAGTGCCTTTTTTTATTTACTTTTTTTTACTTTTTTTTTTTTTATCATGTTTTTTTCATGAATCTATTCATAATCTTTTTTTAACTAAAATTTTTCATTGATTTTAATCAAATTTATTAAACATTAAATTAAATATTAAATTAATTATAAAATTATAATTTGTTTGATTAAAAATTTTAATCATTATAGAAATTGTTTCAAATTTAAATTATTTTTAATACTCGTGATTTTATGTTTGATTTAGTTTTAAAAAATCTAAAATTATTGGATTATTCTGACGGTATGTCTATAGCTATTGAAGATGGTAGGATATCTAAAATATCAAAGTCTTCAATTGAAGGGGATAAGGAAATTGACCTTAATGGACAGCTAGTTTTGCCAGGGCTCATTGACCCTCATGTTCATTTCAGAGATCCTGGATTGACTTATAAGGAAGATTTCAAAACTGGGTCTATGGCTGCTGCTCATGGAGGATTTACATTTGTTATGGATATGCCTAACACTGTTCCAAAAACCAATTCATATAATGCATTTAAGCAAAAGCAGAAGATTGCAGAATCTAAATCCATAGTTAATTTTGGACTTCATGCAGGATATTCCACACTTGATGAGATGGAAAAAATTCTCGAATTGAACCCAATGTCATTTAAAGTATTTATGGATTTGGAAACAGATGATGATTTAGATAGGATATTTGAAGATATTTCAAATTTAAGCAAAAAGCCAATTGTAACAGTTCATGCTGAAAAAAGGGATATTGTTTTGGAATCCACTAAAAAGCTAGCTGAAGAGAATGATGCTATTTCATATAGTTACGGCAGACCTGCAGAATCTGAAGATGCATCTGTAGCTCAAGCTATTGAACTTTCTAAAAAATATGGTGTGGATCTGCACATTTGCCATTTAAGTACTAAAAATGCAATGGAGTTGGCTATTTCAAACAATGTCAGTTTTGAATTCACTCCTCATCATCTATTGTATGACAATACAGCATTCAATGAATTCGGAACACTTATTAAAACCAATCCTCCTTTAAGGGAGAAAGGCAAGAATGTCACAATCAAGGATTTAACTGAATCTTCAATGATAGGTACAGATCATGCTCCTCACAGTTTGGAAGAGAAAACCAGAGGAGTTTGGGATTCAAGCCCTGGGATTCCCTCTTTAGAAACTGTTTTATCATTATTGTTGACTGAAGTGAATAGATCAAATATGGATTTAAGTCTAATTCCAAAGATTTTTTCAGAAAATGCTGCTAAAAGGTTCAATCTGGAGAATAAAGGTTTCATTAAAGAAGGATACGATGCAGATTTAGTGGTAATTGACTTGAATAAAGAAGGTGTATTCAATATAGATAATTTCTATACAAAAGCGGAGTATTCTCCATTTGATGGGCTTTCATATAAAGGCAAGGCAACTATGACAATAGTGAATGGGGAGATTGTTATGGAAAATGATATTTTAATTTAATTATTCATTTTCTATTTTACTTTCTTAACTCTTTTTGTTTTTTTATTGAATTCTTTAATTTACTTTTTTATTTCATATTTTTTAATTTATTTCTTTTAATTTATTTCTTTTAATTTATTTCTTTTAATTTATTTTTTTAATTTATTTTTTTTAATTAATTTCTAAAATTTCTTTTTTTCATTTAATTTTAACATTGATTTAAATGTGTTAAATTGCTACAATTTTAAGTCAATTATTAATTATAATTCTTATTTTCTAATTTAAAAGCTTTATAGAAAATCTTTTTATTAATAAAAACTATATATTATAGTAATTGCAAAAAACATGGATTTTAGAATGTTTTTTTATAAATAGTTACATATGGTAAACAGATTAATAGTATAAAAAAATTAATCATAGAAATTAAGTAAAAAAATTCATCAGTTGTGATTATATGACATCTAAGGAAAGTGACGAAAAAAGAGTTACTATTGTTATTGATAAGAATTTAGATTACAAATTTAGAAAAATGGCCTCTCAAAAATTTAGATTTGAGCCTAAATGGTACAGTAAAGCTATGGAAGAAGCAGTTAATCTATGGATTGAAGACAATATTAATGAGAATTTTGAATAGTTTTCTCATGTTTTGATTCTGGGTTTTGTTCTTTGCAATTTTAAATAGTTTTATAAATTTTAATTATTAAATAATATATTATGCCTTCAATAGATTTTTTAAAAGAGATTCAAGAGAATGATAGAAAAACCTTTTTCAGGGATTTTGAAAACTCAAAAAAATATGCCGAATTAGGTTTTGAAGAGGCATCTTCCAAAAAATCCTCTAATTCAAGACCGTTAATTGCAGATTTCACTGAGTATTCTCCACTTCACAATGGTCATTTTCACTGCATGAAAACTGCAAAGGAAAAAATCCCTAATGGTTTATTTGTAGCTGTTGTTCCTGGATTGTTTGAAAGAAGTGGCAGAGGCTTGCCTTACATATTACATAGAAGAACAAGGGCTGAAATAGCTATTGCTGTAGGTGCAGATATTGTTGTTGAAGGACCTCCTATGGGAATTATGGGATCTGGCCAATACTCTTTATGTTTAACAAAGATGTTCCAGGCATTGAACACTGATTTCATACCAAGAGGATACAGGCCTTTTGCAGGTTATGAAAAAATATTGGAGAGAATTTCTTTAGGGCATGGTGTTGCTCCAAAACCTTACAAGATTGTAGATATGGACACTAAAGAAGTGATTTACAATGGAAAATTGGAAGAGGACAATTATGTAATAGTTTCATTCTCAAAATCATTGAAAAAGATAGGGTTTGATTTTAAGGACAAATTCATTTTTGTCCCACGTATTGAAGGCGTAAGTGGAACTTTGATTCGTAAGGCTTGTTCAGAGAATAATTTGGATTCTGTAAAAACAATGCTTCCAAGTGAAACATGTAGGATTTTAGAAAGGGAAATCAATGAGGATAGGGCTCCATTACATGATTTAAGAGTTGAAGAGCATATTATTAATTCTGCAAACAATTTGCCTTATGAGGATTTGATTAAATTAAATTTCTTTAATGATAAGCTGGCTAATGAATTAATCTTTAAACGTGAGGAAAAACCATTTGAATCAGTCTCTGAAATTGAAAATTCCATATTCTATGGTTTTAGCAGCCATTTTAAAAATAGGGTTTTAAGCATTTTAGAGACAAGAATCAATGCAGAGATGATTTCTGAATATATTGATAATTATCCTAGCACTGTACGTGTCTTAAATTATAAAAATGAGGCAGTTTTAGAGGAATTTAAAGAAAAAGTATTTGAAAATGGCAATAAATTTGTAAAAAATATAGTGTCTGACTAATATTTCCCATTTTTAGAATTTTTTACAATTTTTTTCACCGATTAGTTTTCCCAGAGTTTCTATTCTTATATTCTTCGATCTGTTTTTTACAATTATTTTTTTTTATTGATGGTTTTTCCCAGAGTTTCTGTCCTCTATTTTTTATCTGTTTTGATAATTTTTTTATAATTTTTTTATTAAATTAGTAAATATTATATAATATCACTTATTAAAAATATATAATGAATATTTGATTAATTAAAAAATTTAATTTTAATTAGCTGGATATTTTATATTGATATTAAATTATTAAATTTACTATTCAATTTTATTATAATTACATTTGATATTCTGAACTTGAGATGCTGTGAAAGTAAAGGCATATTCTTAATATTTAAAAATGTAATTTGTTTTCTAATAAAGATTATAGGAGAATTATTTATGGCAATTAAAGAAGGAGATTTTGTAAGATTAAATTTCACTGGAAAAATTAAAGAAACTGATGAAGTGTTTGATACCACTTCCGAAGATATCGCAGAAGAAGCAGGTATCTTAGTAGAAAATAAAGTTTATGGTCCAATTCCAATTATCGTTGGGGGAAACCATTTATTAAAAGCTATTGATGATGCTATTATTGGAACTGAAGCAGGAGAAGCTGTTCATGTATCTGTAAGTCCTGAAAATGGTTTTGGTCAAAGAAACCCTAATTTCATTCAATTAATTCCAATGAAAGAATTCAAAAAACAAGGCATGACTCCTGTTAGAGGTATGAAAATTACTGCAGATGCAGGTACCGGTAAAATCATTTCTGTAAACGGTGGAAGAGTTAAAGTGGACTTCAACCATGAATTAGCTGGTAAAAACTTAGAATATGATGTTTCTGTAGTTGAAGTTATTGAAGATGATGAAGAAAAAATCAAAAGTATGATTGAGTTACACTACTCCTACCCTAACATGGACTTAGACAAAACAGAAATCAAGATTGACGGTGACAAAGTAAGCATCAAATTAGATGAAATCACCAGATTCGATCAGAAATCATACATGGATGTAACTTTTGCTAGATTCAGAATTTCCAAAGACATTTGGGACAATATGGATTACGAAAAAGTTGAATTCGTAGATGAATTCGAGAAAAAAGTAGAAGAACCTGCTGAAGAAGAAGCAGAAGAATAATTAATCTAATTATTTCTTTTTACTTTTACTTTTACTTTTTACTTTTTTTACTTTCTTTTATTATTTTTAATTAATTTATAATCAATTTATTATCATTTATAATCAATTAATAATCAATTAATAATAATCTATTTTTAATTAATTTTTAAAACTTTTTAATCAGTTTTTTAGCTTTTATCAATCTTATCTTTTTTTAATTAGATCATTCATTTTTTATTATTTTTACAAAATAGCATATGATTTTTCATTTTTAATAAAACCTTTTAAAAAATAGTATTCAAAAATTTTAAGTAAAAAATAAGTTTATTTTATTAGTAAAATAAAGAAAATAAGAAAATAAAATAGAAAATAAAATAAGAAAAAAATAAAATAAAAAAATAAGATAATAGAAGTGTTAAAAAAGAAAAGATAGAGAAATAAATTCTCTATTAGTTTAATTAATTCAATACGTTATTAATGAATTCTCCAGGATTTTGGACTAATCCCATAAGAGCTTCTATGAAACCAGAGTAATCTCCACTTAATCTGAATAAGTAAATTACATATAATATAAGCAATATTATTAGAATGATTAAGATGATTGCAAGAAGTATCTCTGTGAATGAAAGCTTTTCGCTTTCTTCCTCTACAGGATATCTGTGCATCTCTTGGATATTTTCTAGTTCATCATAGTCATCATAATCGTATTTTGATTTTTTAGATCTTCTGAAACGACCTCTTTTTTTGCTTTGCTGTTCTAGTTCATAGTTTCTTTCAATTCTTCTTTTAAGTTCTTCATAACTTTCAGAGTCTCTTTGAGGTGATCTTCTTTTATTATGGGAAGGAACTATAAACTCTTCATCGTATTCATCTATAGGGTTGATATGGTATTCTCCCCTTTCGTCTCTAGGATAGTTTCTAGGTCTTTGTCTTCTAGGCTCTTCATAATATTCAGCGCCTTGTTTTTTAGTGTGTTTTTTCCTTTTCCTTTTTCCTTTAGGAGCTCTAGACCTAGGAGGTTCTTCCACAACTTCTTCAAGAAGTTCTGGAGGAACTACATCCTCTTCTTCATCATAATATAAATCTTCTAGATATCTTTCATATTTTGCTTCAAGTTCATTGCTTGGAGTTTCTTTAGGAATAGGTTCATAATAGTAATCCTCATCTATATCTCCAGTGTGAATCGGTTCAATAGGAGGTCTGCTTGGTTGAGGTTTTGCTTTAAGTTTTCTTCCTTGTTCCCTGTATTCCGGTTCAGGTTCAGGAATAGGTTCAGGATTTTCGTAATAGCTATCCTCATCCCCATCTTCTTCATAAGTTTCAACATATGCAGTTTCATATTCATAATCAGTTTCAAAGTTTTCAGGAGCTTTGTCGACTGGTTTTGCAATTTCTTCTGCAACTTGACGTTCCTCTGCTTGAATTGGGGTAATTGGTTCGTATAAATCTGCAGGTTCTTCAACTACTTCAGCAGTTTTTGGAGAATCTGCTCTAGCTTCCTCTTCCACCATAGTTTTTGCAATGATGTCATTTAAGCAATCTTTACAATAAACACTTCCACCAATTTCCACACTGCACTCTGGACAAATCGCTTTTCCACAAAATGAGCAATTTGCCACAGCCTCTCTATCTGGGTGATTATGACATTCCATATTAACACTTCATTTTTGTTCTTGTTTATTATATTATAAGAAAAAATATAAAGAAAAAATATAACTTAGTGTTATATTATTATATTGTAATATATTTATGATTTTAATTATTATTAAATTTATCTTTTAAAAATTTTTTAATGTTGTGATGAATTTTCATTTCAATCTTTTTATTTCAAAATATCATTTTGACTTGTTTTTTTTATTATTTCTTCAGCCAATATTTCAGAAGCTATAAGATCATCTGAGGTAGCTAAAAAACTGCCTAACTTATTGCTTTCAATTTTAAAATTTATTGTATCCTCATCCAAGATGCTTTGAACGAAACCGTCATTATCCACTTCAAGAGATTTATAGACAATCTCAGCGTATTTTGAATCTTTATATTGCATTTTGATATTTGATTTAATCTTCATCCTTTTACCTGATAAATTTTTTAGTAATTGTTAAAGTTGTAATTCAATTAATGATTTGTAATTTCAATTATAAATTTTTTAATCTATTTGATTTTCATAGAATGATTTTCTATAATGAGTTCATAGAATGATTTTCATAGAATGGTTTTCTATAATGATTTCATATAATGATTTTTATTTAATATTTTTATTTATATAATATTCTTTAAAAATATATATAATATAGGGTAACATTTATTAATGTTTAGAAAAATATATAGTAATATTCTATCTAACTTTATAAATTAATAATATATAATATTCAATTATTAAATTCAATTATTAATTTCTCAATTTTATATGGCTAGGATAGGAAAGTATGATAATAAGAATATAATTATAGCTTATATTTTCTTAATATGGGATTATACTTTACAAAATAGCTATTATTTCTTGTTCTGATAGAACATTCACATTTCGGCCTTTCAGCCGATTAAAAAAATTTAAAGAATTTTTGTGTTATTTGGATTAGAACTTAAATAAATCATTCTAAACTACAATATTTAGAAATAGTTTTGTAACATAGCTTTTTTCACAAAAAATTCTTAATTATGATTATATGGAGGACTAGTAATGGTTCGTGCTTATTCAAGAAGAGAATATATTAGAAAAATACCAAACAACAGAATTGTTCAATATGATATGGGTAACTTATCAGAAGATTTCCCAGTAAGAGTATCCTTAGCAGTTAAAAAACCAGCTCAAATTAGACACAATGCTTTAGAAGCAGCTCGTATTGCTTCTAACAGATACATGCAAAGATCTGCTGGTAGATTAGGATACCACTTAAAATTAAGAGTATACCCTCACAACATCGTAAGAGAAAACCCTATGGCAACTGGTGCAGGTGCGGACAGGGTACAAAGCGGTATGAGAAATGCATTTGGTAAAGCAATCAGTGTTGAAGCTTTAGTCAAAACCAATCAAAAGATCATGTCTATTGATGTAAACCCTAAAAACTTCCAAGATGCAAAAACCGCTTTAAAAAGAGCAGGTATGAAAATGCCTGTATCTTGCAGAATTGTTATTGAAAAAGGTGCAGAATTAGTCAAATAAGTCTTGCACTGTTTGATTATTCTCTAAATTTTTCATTCATCCATATTCTTAATTTCATTTCATTCTAAATTAAGAAAATCTTAAAATATATTTATTTGGACTTTAATTTAATATCCAAAACGTCATTATCATTCAATTATTGAAAATTGATTAAGGACTATTGTTTAAAAAGGAGCAGAACAATGTACGTTAAAAAATTTGAAGATTTAAGTAAAGATGATTTAGGTATTGCTGGTGGTAAAGGTGCTAATTTAGGTGAATTAACCCAAGCAGGTATTCCAGTTCCTCCAGGATTTGTCGTAACCTCTAAAACTTATGATAAGTTTATGAGAGACACTGGAATTTTTAGTAAGGTTATGGATATTTTAGACCAAGTAGATATTAATAATACTAAAGAGCTTCAAGAAGCTGCAGAAAAAATTAAAGCAATTATCATTGAAACTCCTATACCTGATGGAATTTCCACTTACATTACTGAAGCTTACAATCAATTATCCGAAAGAGTTGGAGAGGAAGATGGCGCTGATGTAGCTATTCGTTCTTCCGCAACTGCTGAAGACTTGCCTGAAGCTTCATTTGCAGGTCAACAAGACACTTTCTTGCACGTTCAAGGATTAGAGAATGTAATTGAATATGTAAGAAAATGTTGGGCTTCCTTATTTGAAGCAAGAGCTATTTTCTACAGAGAAGAAAATAACTTTGAGCACTCTCAAGTTTACATTGCAGTAGTTGTTCAACAAATGGTTGATTCTGATAAGGCAGGGGTAATGTTTACTGTAAACCCATCCACTGGTGAAAACATTGCTTTAATTGAAGGTTCTTGGGGACTTGGTGAATCTGTAGTAAGCGGATCTGTAACCCCGGATAATTATGCTGTAGATAAAGAAACAAATGAAGTCTTAAATGTCACCATCAGTGACAAGAAAACCATGTTCACTAATGAAGAAGGTGGAACCTCCATTCAAGTTGATGTTCCTGAAGAGTTAAGAAAAGAAAGAGTCTTATCTGATGAGGAATTATTGGAGCTTGTTGCAATGGCTAAAAGAGTGGAAGGTCATTACGGCAAACCTCAAGATACTGAATGGGCATTCCATGATGGCAACTTATTCTTATTGCAATCCAGACCAATCACTACCTTAGGAGATTCTAAGAAAGAAGAATCTGAAGAGGAAGTTGATTTGGAAGTCTTAATCAGAGGTCTTGGTGCAAGTCCTGGTTTAGCTTCAGGTACCGTTAAAGTTATTTTAAGTCTTGATGAACTTGATAAAGTTCAAGATGGAGATGTAATGGTAACCACTATGACCACTCCTGATATGGTGCCTGCTATGAAAAGAGCTACAGGTATTGTAACTGATGAAGGTGGAGTAACCTGTCACGCTGCAATCATCTCAAGAGAATTAGGAATTCCTTGTGTAGTAGGTACTGGAGATGCAACAACTACCTTAAAAGAAAATGATGAAGTCACTGCTGACGGTAAGAAAGGTTTAGTATACAAAGGTATCATTAAAGGTGCTGAAAGCGAAGAAGCAAGTGCTGGTGCAGTTCAAGTGTCTGCAACTCCTTTAATCACTGTAACCGAAGTTAAAGCTAATGTAAGTATGGCTGAAGCGGCTCCAAAAGCAGCAGCAACCGGTGCAGATGGTGTAGGATTACTCAGAACTGAACACATGATGTTATCCACTGGTGTTCACCCAAGAAAATTCATCCTTGATGGTGAAGAAGATAAATTGGTTGATACAATTGCTGAAGGTGTTTTAAAAGTAGCAGATGAATTCTATCCAAAGCCTGTATGGTACAGGACTCTTGATGCTCCTACCGATGAGTTCATCACCCTTGAAGGTGGGGAAAATGAACCTAGAGAACACAACCCAATGTTAGGTTGGAGAGGTATCAGAAGAGAATTGGATGAACCTGAAATCTTAAAAG
Source organism: Methanobrevibacter olleyae (assembly GCA_015063035.1). Taxonomy (GTDB): domain Archaea; phylum Methanobacteriota; class Methanobacteria; order Methanobacteriales; family Methanobacteriaceae; genus Methanobrevibacter; species Methanobrevibacter olleyae_A. Next base: position 36,981 of record SUTG01000009.1, on the reverse strand, counting down.
CAGAATTCAAAGCAATTAAAAAGCTTCACGATAAAGGTTACACAAACATTGGAATCATGATTCCATTATCACAACATCCTTCCGAGCTTAGAAGAGCTAAGGAATTATGTAGAGAAGTAGGTATGGAACCTCAAGTGGATGTTGAATTCGGTATGATGGTTGAAATTCCTGCAGCAGCAATCTTAATCGATGAGTACATTGCAGAAGGAATTGACTTTGTAAGTCTTGGTACCAATGACTTGACCCAATACACCCTTGCAGTAGACAGAAACAATGAGTTTGTTGCAAAACACTATCGCGAAGAGCACCCTGCAGTAATGGCTTTAATTGAAAGAACCATTAAGCATTGTGCAGCAGCAGGTGTAACCTGCAGTATTTGTGGTCAAGCAGGTAGTGTACCTCATATTGTTGAAAAACTTGTTAAATTTGGAATTACCAGCGTATCTTCCAATACTGATGCAGTAGAGGAAGTAAGGAAAACTGTTGCAAGAGCTGAAAAGAAAATCATGCTTGAAGCAGCAAGAAAACAATTATAATTCTAAATTGACTTTGATTTAAAAGTTAAATCTTTTAAATCTTTATTTTTTTATTTATTTTAAAGAGTTTAATTTATTCTTTATTTTTTTTTATTTTCAGATTTTATAAAATATAATTTTTAATTTTATTCATTTCATTTTATTTTTAAGTTCAGGTAATTTTTATGAATGAAAAATCAATATCTCATGATGAAATTTTCAATCAATTGGATAAATTTCAGGCAATGGATTGCAAATATTCTGACGGTAGGATTTTAGGGTCCATGTGTACAGAAGCGCATCCTATTGCTAAAGAGGCTTTTTTTAAATTCATTGATTCCAATTTAGGGGATCCTGGCCTATTTAAGGGAACCAAATTATTGGAAGATAATGTTTTGAAGATGATTGGTTCCTTTTTATCTATTGAAAATCCTGTTGGCCATATGGTAACTGGCGGTACTGAAGCGAACATTATGGCAATCCGCTCTGCAAGAAATCTTGCAAGAGACAATAAGGCAATTAAAAAAGGAGAGTTAATAGTTCCTAAATCCGCTCATTTTTCCTTTAAAAAAGCAGCAGATATGCTTGATTTAAAATTGATTCGTGTAGACTTGGATGAGAATTACCGTATCGATCCCAAATCTGTGGAAGAAAACATCAATGAGAATACTGTAGCTATTGTTGGCATTGCAGGCACTACTGAACTTGGAATGATTGATCCAATAGAAGATTTATCCAAAATAGCAATCCAAAATGATATTCATCTACATGTGGATGCGGCATTCGGTGGGTTTTCCATTCCTTTCCTAAAGATGAAAGGATATGATTTACCAAACTTCGACTTTTCACTTGAAGGTGTCAAATCCATTACCGTAGATCCACATAAAATGGGGCTTTCACCTATTCCTTCTGGAGGAATTTTATTTAGGGACCAATCCTATTTGGATGCAATGTCTGTAGATTCTCCATACCTGACAATCAAAAATCAGTCTACCATTGTAGGCACTCGTTTAGGAGCTTCTGCAGCTGCAACATATGCTGTAATGAGCTATTTGGGGAAAGAAGGCTATTCAAACAATGCTATTGAAGCGTTGGAAAAAACTCACTTTTTAGCGGATAACCTTAAAAGATTAGGATATGAATTGGTTGTCGAGCCTAAATTGAATATAGTTGCTTTCAATCATCCTTATCTTGAAACTTTTGAATTGGCTCAATTGCTCGAGGAAAGAAATTGGAAAATATCCTGTTCCTCTTATCCTAAAGCCATTAGAGTTATCTTAATGAATCATATCAAAAAGGAACATTTAGTTGAACTTATCAATGATTTGGATGAGATCAATCAATCTATCTAATTATTTTGACTGTTTTTTTGATATTTTTTTTATTCTATCTTCCACCATATCTCTTATTCTCTCTTTTAATTGATTTTCAAGGGTTTATCTTATTTTTTTAAAATAGAAAAGTATTTTAATAAGCATATTCAATAAAATAAATGAAAGATTAAAAGAGGTGATAATATGAAAAGCTCTGTTTTAATTTTAGCTGTTGTTGCAGTAATCCTTTTTGCAGGCGGTGCATTTGCATTTGTCTTTATGGATGATATTGCAGACGTAGCAGATGGTGGCAATTCTGGCACATTTCATAAGGTGGCGGATAAGGTGGATAAAGTAACTTCATCAGACAGTTCAAGTTCTGATGGTGGAAGTGACATTGTAAGTGAAGTGGTAAAATTCAATCATCAGAATGGTGAAGGATACTTCCGTGAAGTCACTTACAAAGATGGAGGTTTCCGCCAATTTGATAATGCTAGCGGAGAACTAATAGGATCATCATATGATGAGGACCAAGAAAAACTTGGTGTTATTGATGGTAATTTAGAATAATTGCCAAATTTTAAAAAGTTTTTTTTTTAAAACTTTTTCTTTTTTTCTTTTTTTATAATTTTCTATTCGTTTTCACTAATTTTTTAATTTTTTATCACATTTACATGCTTTGATGTATATAATTAATATTTTTATATTATTTGATTGGATGTTATTTTATTATATTGAATATGTGTTAAATAATTTTATCATTTTTTATTAATACTCATGATTTAATTATTCCTTATTTTAATTAAAACATATTAAATTTTCTAGAAGATTTTCACTTTTGCACAGTAATTATTTCACACACTTTAAGATAATTTTTTCATTGGAAAATTTTATAAATTCTAAAAGAATATTTAATTATATGAAAAAAATACAAACTCCAATCAGTGATGATGTTGTAAATGATTTGAAAGTTGGAGATAAGATATATTTATCTGGCTTAATGTATTGCGGTAGGGATGCGGTATTGCCAAAATTGGCCAGGTCTATAGAAAAGGATGATATGGATAATTATCCCTTTGACTTTAAGGGCATGGCTATTATGCATACCGCCTTTAGCGTTGCGGGAATTGCTCCAACTACAAGCAATAAAGCGGAAATAGAATCATCAATTCCAAGATTATCTGAAGCAGGGGTTAAGTTTCATATAGGTAAGGGATCCTTATCTGATGAGACCAAGGAAATATTGGATAAATATAATTCCGTTTTCATTGTCACACCGCCAGTGGCAGCACTACTGACAAATAATGTCATATCAAAAAAATGTGTGGCTTATGAAGAGGAAGGTATGGAGGCTTTCTTTGAATTGGAAGTTAAAGACATTCCAGGAATTGTAGCTATTGCACATGGTGAGTCATTATAGCTTATTTTTTCAGATTGGATTAGATTATTCATTCTCTATTTTTCATTCCCATTATTTTTCAAATGCTCTTTTTAATTTTATATACTATTTTTTAGATAATAGTAATTAGAACTATTACAACTTTTAATTAGAACTTTAATTAGAACTTTTTATTAGAATTTTTAATAAGAATTTTTATTTAGAACTTTTTATTAGAACTTTTAAGGGGTATTTTAATGCAACGAAGAGGAACAACTAATCTGCCACTGCATGGAGGGCATACGCCAAGATGGTTATTTGATAGAATGACTAAATTGTCTGGTGCAATTTCTGAAGTGGTAATAGAAGAGTATGGAACCAATGAATTCCTAAACCGTATATCTGACCCTTACTGGTTCCAAGCGTTTTCATGTGTTATTGGCTTTGATTGGCATTCCTCTGGAACAACTACAACTACCCTTGGTGCATTAAAATCCTCGATTGACCCAGAAAAGCATGGAATCTATATCTCTGGAGGTAAAGGAACAGCCTCCAGAAAAACTCCCCAAGGGATTGAAATGGCTGGAGAAATATTCAATCTTAAATGCTCTAGTGTTGAAGATATGATTCATTCAAGCAAATTGTCTGCAAAGGTAGACAACTCATGCTTGCAGGATGGATATAATTTATATGTCCATAACTTCTTCATCACTGAAAAAGGGGATTGGGCAGTAGTGCAGCAAGGAATGAACACTGCAACAAAATATGCAAGGCGTTACCATTGGATAGGTGAAAATGTTACAAGTTTTTTAGAGGATCCCCATAATGGAATATCATGTGATAAGAAAGAAACTGCTGCATTGAATATGGCTTCAAAGGATAGTGTTGAAGCACAGAAAATCAGTGTTGATTTGATTAATGACAATCCGGATCATTTAAGGACTTATTTCAAAAGAAAAGACTCAAATCAACTTCTTTTAACAGACTTTAGCATTAATGAAGCAAACTCATTGACCTTGCCTGAGCATCATCAAGTCTTGGATATGGATTTATCAGATAAGGAATTTGAAGTTTTGAAGAATGCTTGGGAAATTCAGCCTGAAAAGTATGAGGACTTGATTTTGCTTCAAGGCATTGGCCCTAAAAAGATTAGGGCACTTGCATTAATCTCTGATTTGGTCTTTGGTGAGCCTGCAAGTTGGAAAGACCCTGTAAAATATTCTTTTAGTCATGGAGGTAAAGATGGTTTTCCTTATCCTGTTGATAGGGATGTTTATGACCATTCAATTGCCACTGTAAAGGATGCGCTTTATCAGGCAAAATTAGATAAATATGATAAAATGAAAGCTTTGAAGCGTTTGGATGATTTTATTTCTTAGGTGTTATGGTGGAAAAGATAAATAAATTATTGGGAAATAATTTATTCTTCTTTATTGGTTTTTTCTTTGTAATCATTTTTCTAAATGATCATCTTCTTTTTGTCAAATAGTTAATTTTTCTTTTTTAGGAAATTTTTATTCTTCTTTATTGATTTTTCTATTTTCATCATGGATATTTACAGTTTTTCCATGAGCTGTTGGAATAACTTCAAATACCGGATTTTCAAATTCCAAATCAAATTCCTTTCCTTCCATCAAAAGATGTTGGAAAATGGCAAGCGCTGCAACTTCAGAATGAGGTTGTGTTGTAACAGAAACATTCCAATCAGCGTTTTTATAAACTTTTGTAGGTACTTTTGCTCCACCAACGATGATTAGAACATCATCACCGGTTTCACGCACTTCATCTACAATTTCATGAGCTTGTGAACCATACATGGTCAAATGAACTATTTTTCCTCCATTTTCTCTCCAGTTCATTATAACTTCCATATATGAATTGTTATATTCGATTTCAAAGTCGCCTCCCCATCTGTCTGCAATATCTCTCACGCTTTTCATCATGCTGTGGTCTTCTTCTCCCGCTAACCATACTTTACTTGCACCAAAAGCTCTTGCAGTTAAACATACATGGGTTGTAATACGTGTGTCCCTTCCTATTCTGTGGTCTAATCTTAAAACATTTATATTCATTGTTTCACTCTTTTACAATAAGATAATTTGATAATTTTAATTTTTTATTTTTCATTGTTTTAATTATTTATAATTCTTAATTTTTTTTATTAAATTTATAATTTAAATTAAAGCACTGAAATTTATTGAAATCAATACTAACATAGCGAGTAATGAGAAAAGTCTGCCTAATTCATTGGAGGTTCCAAGAACATCTCCATTTGCAATCTTAAGATGTTTTTTAGCAATCAGTGAGGTTAATGCTCCACCAAAGGCTCCTCCAATAATGCCTAAAAGCCCTATATGAATTCCAGTTCCTAAACTTAACGCTACAGAAATTATGAAGCATATGATCAAACCAATAACATAATTCTTCAAGTTCATGTACTTGATGAAATATTTGCCGATTCCTTCTTCTGATGCTTGAGAACTTATGCAACAAGTTGTTAGGCCTATTTTTGCAGATATTTCCGCCACTATTATTAATAAAATGAAATTAAAGTTGATTGCATATGCATAATTCATTAAAGAAGCATATGCTGAAATTGTAATTGTCCCTACAATAAATCCAACAGCTATTCCTCCGACACCAGTCATGGGATCTTTCATAATGCTTAACTTTTTCTCTGGGGAGCCATGTACCATAACTCCATCTCCAAAGTCCATCAATCCGTCAAAGTGATTAAATCCGTTTATCAATAATAAGAATCCATAGACTATTGCAGCAATCAATAATGGGTCAAAATGTATGGATTTTGCCAATAGGAATGCGATAATTGTGGCCATTAATCCTATAAGCCCATTTAAAACCGGCCAAAACCAGGTAAATTTTGCCATTTCATCAATAGTTGTGTAAATGTTTAAAGGAAGTATTGTTGAAAAAGTCAATAATCCTCCAATTGAACGTAATGTTGAAGGGCTTTGTTTTTCAAAGTAGTCATCATTATTTTGATCTTTCATATTTTCAAATCCATCAAATTCTTTAATATCTATCAATTCTTCAATACCCATCAATAATCGTAAAAATTTATTCTTCGAGTATTTTTGTCATGCATCCTGCAATCAAGCCGGCAAATGTATTTGATAAAATAGGTCCTAAGCCATATAATATTCCAGGTTTTTCTTTTGAGTATCTTCTGAAGTTCAGTAAAGCTTTTGTTCCAGCTATTTGGTTTGCAATTGTTGCGCCGATAAGCTCGTCAGGATAGAAATGAACTAATTTTTCATTTAAGTTTATTTCACGGACTCTTCCTTTTTGAAGGTCTTCCTCTAGCCCAATTGCTGAAATCAATAGTGCATTGATGTTCTTATCGCTTATTGACTTAAGCAATTGATTTTCAAATCTTTCTTTCAATTCATCACTTTCTTCAATATTTTCCAAAAGACTCATTCCAACTTCAATCATATCTCCAATTTGGATTCCTTCACTGACAAGATAATCAAGTATTCCAATCTTTAGATCAATCTTTTCCAATGCATCTTCACAGCTAATGACCACCGCATCTTCAATCCTTTCTATAAATTCTCCCAAATCTATGTCATCATCCTCATATTCCATATTGGTAATGTCTAAACCAATTTCCATTATGTAATCCTGATCTAAAGTTTCTTCTGGAAGATTTGATGCAATAACCAGAAAATCATTGTTGTTTAGGATATGATTAATATGGGCTGGCAAGTGAAGGGATTCAAAGAATTTGGCCTTTTGCTTAGTTGCCACCTTATAAAGTTGTATGAGCAATTTAGGACTAAATGCATGATTCAAAAGAATTATTTGTCCAAAGTCAACTTTTGCATTCTCAAATCCTTTCCAACTGTTAACCACTTTCAGGTCATTGTAAAAATCCTGAACTTCAAGGTCATTGGAAATTACAGTAATTACAGTTATATCCTCATAGGTATTGCTTATAAAATCTATTTTATCAAAGCTTTGAGCGATATAACCTCCATCAATATCATTATTTTCTTTATATTCTTCAGTGATTTCCATTAACTCAACATCATTTAATGGCTCATCCTCATTTTCTCTATTGAAACTGATGTAATTATCAGACAAGACCATGATATTTTCTATAATGTCAATACCATCACTTATTTCCAAATCACTGAATGTTAAAAAATAATCTGGATTATTGATGTATAAAGCATCTTCATTTTTAATCAATTCGCCATTCACAAGCTTGTTTTTGATGCTTTGGATTTTTTTGTTGTTCTTATTGCTTTTACTTTTTTTAGACAATTAAACTCCTCTTTTCAATTGCTTTGAATCTTTAATCCTTTAGTGATTTTTCTAATTTTGGATTGATTTTATATTATTGAATTTTATATTATTGAATATATTTTTATAACAAATATTATTTAATTGTAATTATATATATTATTTTAAGAAATATTTAAGAATATTAAGACAATTTTTTAGAGATTAATTTTGATTGTAATTTAAGCTTAAGGAAGTAATTTTATGGTTTATATTATTGACCCTCAAAATGCAGGAATTTCAGGGAATATGATTATTGGGGCTCTTGTTGATTTGGGAGCTGATGGAGAAAAAGTTAAAAATCTTATGGAAGATGTAGCGGTTGACTTTGGTGAGGTTGAAGTGTCCTTAAATAAGGTCAATAAGTCTGGAATTGATGCTACATTTTGTAATGTAAAGACCATCGATGAAGATAATGAAAACAATCATCATGTTCATTTTCCAGATTTTATGGAAAAAATTGATCTCTTGAAATATGCAGATATTGAAAATTTAACTGATGAAATGGTTGAAATGGCTAAAAAGGTATTTAAAAGAATAGCTATTTCAGAGTCTAGAGTCCATGGCAAGAGCCTTGAAGAAGTTCATTTCCATGAAGTTGGTGCTGCAGATGCTGTTGCAGATGTTTTAGGTTCTATTTGCGCTTACTTTGATTTGGGAATGGATAATGATAATGTAGTTGGTCTTCCTATTGCTGTTGGTGGCGGAGTGGTTGAAACTGCCCATGGAAGAATTCCTGTCCCAGCTCCTGCAAGCTTGGATATTCTAAAAGGATTAAATGAAGATAATTTCGGAGATTTCTCAAAGGGAGAAGCTAAATGTATTGGTGGCCCAGTAAATTCTGAACTTGCAACACCTACAGGTTGCGCTTTGTATATGGAGTTCTGTGATGAATTCTTGGAATTTGCCCCTATGATGTCTCCTGAAGAGATTGCATACGGTTGCGGCTCAAAGGAATTCGATTTTCCTAATGTATTAAGGCTCATCAAATCCAGGAATACAAATGGAAAACATAAGATCTCTGTAATTGAAACCAATATCGATCATATGTCTGGTGAGGAATTAGGATTCCTGTTTGACTTGCTCTTGATTGAAGGGGCTTCAGATGTTTCAATGGTGCCTATAACAATGAAGAAAAATAGGCCGGGACATTTGATTAAGATTATTTCCAAACCTGATTTGGTTGACCATTTAGTAAATATCCTCTTTAGGGAAACAGGCACTTTAGGCATTAGAGTCTCTGAAAACACTCATAGAGGAGTGGCTGAAAGGCAATTCATTCCTTTAGATATTAACGTCGGCAATCATATTTATACAATCAACTTTAAGATTGGCTTGATTGGAGATGAAATTATTTCCCATAGGGCTGAATATGAGGATTTACGCAGAATCTCTGTAGAGCAGGACATTCCTTTAATTGAAGTTAGGGATGTTGCAAATACAATGATTCGCGATTATTTGGAAAACAATAGAGAGTAAACAATAAATATTAGAAAATACATTTATAGGAAAATTGTTAGTTTAAGAAGAAATTTTAAAAAGAAATTCTTAAATATAGACTAACAGTAATTATTATATGTGAAAATATGAGAATTCCAAGAATAGATTTAGCATTTTTATCAAGATTGTTTATATTATTGGCTCTTGTAATATTGATTTATAATGAATTTAAACTTCAATCTAGTTTGGTTTCATTCATTTCACTGATATTTGCAGTCTTGTCTATTCTTTGCATGGTTTTATTTGCCATTCGATTAAGACAAGGAAAGTATAATCAGGCTTTTCAGATTGTCGTTGAAACAGATGTGGACAGGGCTTTAAAAGATGGTGTGATTTCTAAGGAACAAGCGGAATCCATTCCAAGACGTGTAGTTCTCAATACTAAAGACATCATATTAAATGTTATTTTTAATTTTGCAATTGCAAACCATTTCGACTTGATTCCCATCGATATTCTTAGGGAGATATTGCCTCATGTTCCACCTGCTCACCTAGAGCATTTGTATGAGGAATCCCGTGAGATCAGTGATGATTTGAATGATTATTTCAGGGCTCAAAAATTTGCAAATAAGGCAGATGTCATCACCAGATCAGATGAGATTAATGAATACTTGGCTAAAACTTACCCTTGGATGGCTCCAGAAACTCTAGAAAACACTTTTGATTATTTCTTTTTAGGAATTGGAAATGGGTAATATCCATCTATTATTTCTTTTTTATCATCACTAATAGTTTCATATATTACGAATCAATTAAAACATTATAACTCTCATTGTTTTTATTATTTTTATTATTTTATCATATGTTTTGAATTGTAAATTCTAAAAATAGCTTTTTTGTTTAATTTTAAATAGGGTGTAAAGAGATTAAATCCAATCAAGATCAGATTAATCTACTAAAAAATAAAATAAAATAAAATAAAATAAAATGAAATGGTAAATAATTACCATTATTCGTCTAAAGGTTTAATCAACATTAAGTTGTCTCCTGCATTGACAGTGTCACCTTCTTCTACGAAAATTTGTTCTACAATACCTTCCTCTTCAGCATAGATATCGTTTTCCATTTTCATAGCTTCAAGAACTGCCACTACAGTGCCTTTTTGGACTTTATCTCCAGTGTTTACCTTGATTTTAAGCACCATACCTTGCATGGATGCAGTTAATGCACCAGGAATAGGTCCAATGTCTCCAGAACCTTGTTGTCCTATTTGCATATATCCTGTAGGCATGATTTTCACATCGAAGACATCTCCATCAACTTCTACAGAGTATTCTGTTGGAATGGCACTTAAGTCGTTGTCACTGGCACCACCAATATGAACTTCTGGGAATGCTTCTTCTTCGAGTTCGCCTTTAAGGAATTGTTTAGCAACTGGAGGCAACATTGCAAGAGTAAGAACATCTTCCTCTTTCTTGATGATTCCTAACTCTTCACCTTCTTTCTTGAAGTTTTCGTATTCAGGTTCTATTAAATCTGCAGGTCTGCAGGTAATTGGTTCTTCATCACCAATAATCTTTTTAGCGATTTCCTGATTGATTGGTGATGGAGCACGTCCATAGAAACCTTTCATGTAATCTTTAACTTCGTTAGAAACGATTTTGTATCTTTCACCGTTTATAACGTTCATTACAGCTTGGATACCAACGATTTGACTGGTAGGAGTTACGAGTGGAGGGTATCCCATATCCTTTCTCACACGAGGCATTTCTTCCAATACATCTTGGTATCTGTCTAATGCATTTTGCTGTTTTAATTGTGAAATCAAGTTGGAAAGCATTCCACCAGGGATTTGGTACATCAATACATCAGTGTCGATTCTTTCACTGATTGGATCGATGTATCCTTCGTATTCTTCCCTAAGGGTTTCGAAGTACTTTTTAATTTGGTTCAATGCTTTTAAATCAAGACCAGTGTCGAATTCAGTGCCTTGTAATGATGCTACAATACTTTCTGTTGGAGGTTGGGAGGTACCCCAAGCGATAGGTGAAATAGCAGTGTCTAAAATGTCAACACCTGCTTGACATGCAGCATAATAACTGATAGGAGTCATACCACTGGTACAATGTGAGTGTAAATTAACCAATAAATCAGTTTCTTCTTTTAATCTTGTAACCAATTCGAATACAACAGATGGGGTGATTAAACCAGCCATATCCTTAATGGCTATTGAATCACACTCTAACGCTTCAAGCTCTTTTGCAAATTCCACGAATTTGTCAATGGTATGAACTGGGCTGATTGTGTAACTGATAGTTCCTTGAACATGAGCACCTTGTTCTTTAGCTACTTTGATGGATTGTTGCATGTTCCTTATATCGTTCATCGCATCAAAGATTCTGAAGATGTCAATACCGTTTTCATAGGATTTCTCTACAAATTTAGTTACAATGTCATCAGCATAATGTTTGTATCCAAGTAAGTTTTGACCTCTAAGGAGCATTTGCAATGGGGTTTCAGTAAAGTTTTCCTTCAATATTCTTAATCTTTCCCATGGATCTTCGTTTAGAAATCTTATACAAGTATCAAAGGTAGCTCCTCCCCATGCTTCTATTGCATGATATCCGACTTTATCCATTTCTTCAATAATAGGAACCATGTCTCTTGTTCTCATTCTGGTTGCTAAAAGGGATTGGTGAGCATCTCTGAATGCGGTTTCTGTTATTTTCACTTTCATCTTTACACCTCACTAAAATTTTTAAATATCATGATAAATTTAACTCAAAATCATATTTCTGATTTTTAAATATAAATTTCTAATTTATTATTTTCTAAATCACATACGATTATATTACATTATATTATTATTTATTGTTGTAACTACTAATAAAAGTTATCTATTTTTTAACTAAATTTAATTGATTATACTTAAAAAAGTGTAAAAAGTTTATTAAAAGGATATAAACTCAAAAAATATTTTTAAAAAAAGTTAATTAAGGGAAATTAGTAAAAAAAAGAAAGTTATCAAAAAATTAGAAAAGAATAGAATAAATTTTAAAAAATAGTTAAAAAACAAAATTCAAAAATTTAGAAAAGAATAAAAAAGAAAAGGTTAAGAAATAATTCTTAACGTTCTAATTCTCCATTAATGAATGCTTCAACATTAGCTGCTGCTTCATCATCAGTGAATTGGATTGGAGGGTGTTTCATAACATAAGATGAAATTGAAGTTAATTGTCCACCAATACCTCTTTCAAGTCCTAATTTACAGCAACGGATAGCGTCAATTACACATCCTGCAGAGTTAGGAGAATCTTCTACACTTAATCTGAGTTCAATGTCCATTGGCACGTCACCAAAGGTTTTACCTTCCATTCTTAAGAAACAGATCTTGTTGTCTTTTTGCCATGGCACATAATCACTTGGGCCGATGTGAATGTCATGAGGGTCCATTCTTTCTGCAAGTACAGATTAACCGCTTCAGTTTTAGATTCTTTTTTAGAGTCTAAACGTTTTCTGTTTAACATGTTCAAGAAGTCAGTGTTTCCACCAGTGTTGATTTGGTAGGTGTGAATCAATTTGACACCTCTTTCCTTAAACAAGTTACTTAAGGTTCTGTGTGTAATGGTTGCACCAATTTGTGCTTTAATGTCGTCACCAACAGCAGGAAGGCCTTTTTCTCTGAATTTTGCATCCCATTCCGGGTCACTTACAATAAATACTGGCATACAATTAATATAAGCAATCTCTGCATCCAATGCGCATTGTGCATAGAATCTTGCAGCTTCTTCAGAACCAACTGGCAAATAACTGAGTAATATTTCGGCTCCTCTTTCTTTCAAGACTTCTACAACATCTACTGGTTCTTCATCAGCCACTACAAATGTGTAATCCTCTTCGAATTCTGCCATATGCTCACTTACACCATCAAGAACAGGTCCCATTTGGACAACTACGTCGCTTTTTGGTATTTCTGCCTGGAAGACAGTAGTACAATTTGGTTTTGCAAATATTGCTTCATCGACAGTTTTTCCGACTTTTCTTGCATCGATATCAAAAGCAGCGACAACTTCAATGTCGGTTGGATCCCATTCGCCAATTTTCCAGTGCATAAGACCAATTGCATCTTCAGGATTCTTATCTTTATAATAATAGATTCCTTGTATAAGGGAACTTGCACAGTTTCCTATTCCTACTACAGCTATTTTAATTTTACTCATATTTTCACCAGTAATGATAATTCTAATTGTTTAATTTTTTATTTTTTCTCATTGTCAAATTAAGTATCTTTTAATTTTTTTTAAAAATTTATATAAACATTATTGAATAAAGATAAATATAAATCATATTACTTTAATATATTTCCATTTGTTTATATAAATCTTTTCAAAAAAAGATAACTTTTAGTGGAATTCATAAGTTTTAGCATAGTAAATTATTCAGATGAATTTTCGATTTGGTGGTTAAATGAAAAAAGTGATCTTGATAGCATTCTATTTTAATCAGGTAAATGAAATTGCTTCAAAGCGCTTAAGGGCATTAGCAAGGTATTTGCCTCAATTTGGATGGGAACCTCTAGTCATTGTTCCGGATTTAGGTTTTATTCCAAAAGAGAACAATGATTTGAATTGCAGAATCATTTATACTGAATATGAGGATATGTTCACTCATTTTTCCAAAAAATTTAAGAAATCCAAATCAAATGATTCTAATGATTCTAAAAATTCTATAGGATCTAATGATATTCAGTTAAAAGATTCCACATCCTATTCCAATCCGATTGCTTCAAAGGCCATTTCAATGGCAGGCGAAGTCTTTGCATACCCTGATGGAATGAAATACTGGCACGAATCTGCATTTAAGGAAGCTTCTAAAATTATGGATGAGGAAGAGATTGATGCTATCATAAGCTCTTCCTGGCCTATCACTTGCCATACCATTGCAAAGGATTTAAATGAGAAGTATGCCATTCCTTGGATAGCTGACTTGAGAGACCTTTGGAACCTAAATCCTTATGTTTCACACACTTTCATAAGGAATTATTTTGAAAAAAGATTGGAATTGAAGACATTTGAAAATGCAGGTGCTTTAACAACCACTACTGATTTGGCTGCAGAGACATTGTCCACTTTACATCCACGCAATAAGATAGTTCCAATTTTATCCGGATATGACAAGGAGGATTTTAAATTTTTAGATGAATTAGTTTCTAAAAATGATGATTTTTCAGCTGGCTTAAGAGAAAAATTGAAGTTTATTTATGCCGGATCATTGTATGGCGGAAAAAGAAATCCAAAATATCTCTTTGAAGCCATTCGTCAATTGGAGGATGAGGGTAAATTAAACCCTTCTAAAATTTCAATTGAATTCTATGGCGACAGCACTGGTTTGGAAGAAATGGCTAATCGTTATGGTCTTTTGGATATTGTTCATATTGGAGGAAAAATAACTCATGATGAAGTCTTGAAAAAGCAAGTGGATAGTGATGTTCTCCTTTTGATATCATGGGATAATGAAAAGGAAAAGATGTTTATTCCAGGAAAAATTTATGAATATTTTGCATTGAAGAAGCCTGTTTTATCAATAGGATATAAAGAAGGTTCCCTAAAGGATTTAATTGAGGAAACTAAAGTAGGATATCATGTTTCCAGCTTAGAATCAACTAAAAAAGCTTTATTGGATATTTATAATGAATTCATTGAAAATGGAACTGTTGAATTAGGTTCAGATATAAATATTGAAGATTATTCCATGGAGAATATGGCTAAAAAATTCGCTGATTTATTGAATGAATTATAAGTTTAGCAATTTAAATAAGTCTGATAATTTCAATAGATTAATAATTCCAATTAGATTAATAATTTCAATTAATTAGCAATTTCAACAAGATTAACATTTTCAATAAGATTAACAATTTAAATAAGATTAATATTTCAGTTAGATTAGCAATTTAAATTAGATTAATGATTTCAATTGGATTAACAATTCAAATATTAAAAAATAAAAGATTTATACTTATAAAATAATAAATTTATTTAGAGGATAAATGAGGAAATAAAATGAATGCTTATTTAGAAATAATCCGTCCAGGAAATGCAGTTATGGCAGCTATTGCTGTAATATTGATGATGTTTGTTGGTCATTATTATGATTTGCCTATAATCATTTGTGCACTGATTGTTTTTGTATGCACCGGCGCAGGAAACACTATCAATGATGTTTTTGATGTGAAGATAGATGAAATCAACAAGCCGAATCGCCCTATTCCATCAGGAAGAATCAGTCTTGAAAATGCAAGAAAATATGCTTATGTCCTATTTGGAATAGGTATTGCTTTAAGTCTTGTTGACAGTTATTTGGTTAATTCAATTTGGCCTTCTGTAATTGTCATTCCTGCTGCAGTCATAATGTATCTTTATGCAAGAAACTTAAAGGCAATGCCACTCATTGGAAATCTCACTGTAGCTACTTTAACAGGTTTCTGTTTTGTAATAGCAGGTGTTGTCATAGCATGCGCTACAAGCTCATTAAAGATTTTATTTATCTCAATTTATTTAGGATTATTTGCAATGTTCATGACTTTAGCACGTGAAATTGTGAAAGATATGGAAGATATTGAAGGGGATAAGCAGGAAGGGGCAAGAACTTTCCCTATTCTATATGGCAAGAAAATCCCTTCAATCGTTTCTATAATCTTGATTGTTGTTACAACTTTAATGTGCCCTATTCTTTATATTTTCAAAATATTTAATATTGGATATATGGTGATAATGATTGTACCTATAATCATCTTTTTGTATAGCGCTTATAGCTTAAAGTTGAATCCACCTGAAGAGATATGTGCTAAGGTTTCTAAAAATCTAAAAATAGCTATGCTTATCAGTTTTGTTGCATTTGTAGTAGGCTCTTTCAATGTTTTTAGTTTTGTATAGTTTTTAAAAATTAATTTTTAAATTTAGGTTAAAATTCAATTATTTATTGCGCATTTATTGTTGAATTTGATCGTTAAGGTTTAAATGGAAATATTAGGTTTGTGAAATTATGTTGTTTAAAAATATTTCAGATGATTTAAATATCTCTAAGAATGATTTTTTCCATTTATCCATTTTAACAATTTTTAGCATTCTCGTTACTTATACCCTCATAAATTTCAATCAGGCTTTAGGAATTTACTGTTCTGACGTTTTTATTTATTTATCAAATTCCCTTGTTTTTGCAGGTTATGAATCAAGTATCCTATACCTGTACTTGTCACCGGTTATTTGCATTTTGACAGCATTCCTATTCAAATTAGGATTTTTATCAGAAATGCCCCTTTATTTTATAACTGGAATCTTTTGCATCTTTGCAAATATTGGCATTTATGTGTTACTAAAGAATAAGTTCAGTTCATTATTAAGCCTTTGTGGTGCATTTCTTTTTGGAAGCTTTTCCCTTTCATTGCTTTGGTGGGCAAATGGGACATTGGATGTCCCTGCAGTAGCTTTATCCATATGGACAATAATTTTCACTATTCTTGCTGTTGATAAGTCTTCAAAATATTATATGCTAGCCATTCCATTATTTGTTTTAGCTGTTTTCACACGTTACACTGCATTATTCTTGCTCCCTTTGTTGCTGTTATATTATCTTTCCATGCATGATTTTTTCACAAATTTGGATTTGCTAATCATTAATAGGCAAGAATTTTCAAAAAAACTCAAATCCTACATAAAAAGCGAAGAATTCAGGAATATTCTAAAATCATGTGCAATAGCTTTTGTTTTACTTGTGCTCTTTTCAGCCACAATTTTAGCATACGGATCCAATTTATCATTCTTAACACAAAGCTCAACATTTGCATCAGGTTCTAAGGGAGAAGTGATTGATAATGCATACACAACTGACACATTCTTTTACCTTCATGATTTCCCAAATTTCCTATTCTCTGATTATGTTAGCTTTGATAATGTAATCCCAGTATTAAATGGCTTTAATTTAATGTCATTAGTATTGATTGGACTATTTGCTATTGGCCTTCTGCTATTTTCTTATAAATTGATTATTGCGAAAGTAAAAGGAGATTCTAATGGCAAAAAAATTAAAAATAGATTCAAATCCAAATCCAAATATATTGTAGGAATCATATTTATTGTATTGTTGCTTATTGCAATCTTAAGCTTTAAAATCAATTCACTAATTACAATCACTATTATGCTGATCGATTTAGTTATTCTGTTTTCATATTTCAGGAAAATAGGCATTGATAGAGAGTTATATTCAACAGATATTTTGATGTTGGCATGGTTTTTAATTTACTTCCTATTCTTCACATTCTTGAATATTAAGGTGAATAGATACATCATAACCGTTTTTCCAGCATTTATTTATTTTGCAATCTATGCCTTAAATGAGATTTTGGATTTGTCTAAAAGATTCAAGTTCCTTGAGTTTAAAAAACAAAATCTTTTAAATGTCATTCCTATAATCCTGATTGTATTTTGCATATTCTCTGCATTTACATTCACATCCACAGTTCATTATAATGAGGATTTCAATAAAAACAAGCTTATTGCAGATTATTTAACTGAATATGACTCTGAGTATATGTCAAAGGATGTTGCCGTATTCAATCAAAGGTCTTACAATTGGTTCTTAAAGAAGTATACAATTCCGATAACAGATGACCAATTGGATTATTTGGAGTCAAGCAATATCACTTATTACATTTCAGATGATAATTTCAATTTATCAAATTATACAATGATTTATCAAAAAGAAGGTTTATATTTATATGAAAGGGTTAATTAGAGTTATTATCAAATTATACAATGATTTATCAAAAAGAAGGTTTATATTTATATAAGGTTTTTTAGAGTTTTTTTAAGGAATTAATCTATTGATTTAAGAGGGTGAATTTTATGAAAATTTTACATGTTGCACATTTCTTTTATCCTTGCCTGTCTGCAGGAGGAGTGGTTAATGCAAGTTATCAAATCGCATCTATGCAAAGCAGGGATAATGATGTGAAGGTTATTAGCTCAGATTCATGTAAAGAAAGATTAAAATTCCCAAACGGTCGCTATGATGTTGATGTGGATGGAATTAAAGTTGATTATTTCAGAAACCTCTCTAATGGATTTAAGCTTAAGACCATGTTAGACACTCCATTGGCAGCTCCGTTTAAGATTAGAAAAGACATTAAAGACTATGGCATTGTGCATATTCATGAGCATAGGCAAACCTTAGCCATTATTGCAAGCTATTTTGCAAGAAAAAACAATATTCCCTACATTGTTCAGGCTCATGGATCTGTTCTTCCTTTCTTCCAAAAGGAAGGAATGAAAAACTTTTTTGACAAAGTTTTCGGCTTCAAAATCCTTCACAATGCATCATGTGTATTTGCACTTACTGAAGTTGAGAAGGAACAATACTTGAAAATGGGTGTTGATGAGGAAAGAATAGAAATCGTTCCGCTTGGAATCAATTTGGAAGAATATGAAGATCTTCCGTCTTTCGGTGCCTTCCGCTCTAAATTCAATATTGCCGAACATGATAAATTAATTCTTTTTGTAGGAAGGATCCATGAAATTAAAGGGATTGACTTATTGATAAATTCTTTTAACGACTTGATCAATCAGAGTAATGATAAAAAGAGTTCCAAGGATATCGACAGCTCTAGCATTAAATTAGCTATTGTAGGTCCTGATGATGGTTACTTAACAAAACTTGAGGATATGATTAAGGAATATTCGCTTGAAGAGAATGTCATAATCACCGGTCCATTATATAATGAGGAAAAGCAGGAAGCTTTAGTTGATTGCGACGTATTTGTAATGCCATCTAAATATGAATCCTTCACCACAAGTGGGCTTGAGGCAATGGCATGTTCAAAGCCTTTGGTCTTAACTAAAAACAACCATATTCATGATTGGGTTGATGGAAATGTAGGCCTCGCTTGTGATGATAATAAGGACTCCCTAAGGGAAGCGATTGAAAAAATCCTATTCGATGAAGAAATGTCCCTCATTTTTGCTGAAAACGGCAGGAAACTCATCAAGGAAAAATATAATTGGGACATAATCAATAATCAAATTTTAGAAATTTACAACAAAATTCTCTAATTTTTATTAATTTCTTTTATTTAAAATTAAATAAATACACAATGTTTAAATCTAATAAATTATATATAATATATTAATATAGGTTTATTTGAGTGATTTATGAATTTTTTCTAATTTTAATCAAGTTTTTAGATTATATTTTGATAAAATTTTTATCATTGAAAATTTTAATCACTTTTTTTGACTATATTTTGATAAAATTTTTGATTATAATCAAATTGAGTAGGGATAAGATGAAAGTGGTAGTATGTCAGAACTGTGGTGAAAAATATCAGCTTGATGATGAAGATGATATTAATGCATTTGAATGTTCTGTTTGTTCTGGAAATCTTGAGGAATTGGATGGTTTCTCTAATGAGGGAGAGAAAGTTTCCTCTGATTATGATTCGCAGGACACTTCTGGTTTAGTGCTTGTTTATTGTACAAATTGCGGATTAAAATATCAATTAACTGAAGATGACAATATCAATGAATTTGAATGCAATAGCTGTGGAGGAGCATTAGATTATGTTTCCAATATGGTCTCTGCATCAACCGAAACCACTGACTCAACTAATTTTTCACAAAACCCACTCACAGAAACCCCACTCGCTGATGATGAAATCGATGAGATTATTCCTATTCATGCTGAAGTTAATTTTGTAGATGATTCTGCTTATTCCGGTTCTGATGTTGATGAGATTATTCCTATTCATGCTGAAGTTAATTTTGTAGATGATTCTGCTTATTCCGGTTCTGATGTTGATGAGATTATTCCTATTCACGCTGAGTTAAATGCTCAAAATTATGAATACTCTGATGACGAATATTACTATGAAACTGAAGAAATACTGCCTGATACATTAGAGTCATATGCAGAGGAAGAAATGATTTCCTACGGTTCAATTTATGACTCTACACTTGGTGATGTTGATGAGATCATTCCTATTCATGCAGAAAGAAGGCATATGGAAACTTCAAGAGATATCGCTTCTGGATTTGCTTATAGGGATGATTATGAAGAGGAAGAGATTGAAAGTCAAGAAACCAGGCTTGTTGAAGTTACCGATATTCCAGAAGATGAAATGCCGGAATCTCCAGTTTCTTTAGCTAGACAGGAATTGTCTGAAGAAGATCAAAAGCTGTTTGCAAGGGTTCAAAATGAAATGGTCTTTGACAGTCCTGAAGAGTACGAAGCATTCAAGCTTGCTCGTTATAAGTATTATGCTGCATTGTCCGATGTTCTCAAGGATGAGTATATAAAAAGTATGGATAAGGAATTCTACAAGGGAAGTTCTGTAAAACGCTTGATTAAAAAAGGTGAAGAAAGCGTTAAGCGTGGAAATATAACTGCAAGCCAAGAGGATGCATTGGTCACTCCAGAAACAGTTGAGTTAATGAAAGCTCAAAATAGGGCTTATGAACCTAAGAAAACCAATGCTGATTTATACATGCTCATTGGTGCATTCATTTTACTTGTTTCAGCCGCATATTATTACTTCATTAGCCAAATATGGTATGTATTGATTGCTGTAGCCATAGGTGTTCTTATCCTCAGTTACGGTATCTATAAAAGATATGCTTTCAATAATTATATAGCTCGTGGAAGAATCATTCGTGAAAGGTTGCTTGCTCTTCCAAATGATTTCTATGTATTCTATGCAGTTCAACCTCCACAATCAAAAGATATAATTAACCACGTGGTTGTTGGGCCTACTGGTGTATATACAATTTTATCCAAAAGATATGACTCTAAAGACTATAAGAATAAGGTCAAATCCGACAATGAAACAGATACTATGGTGAATGATTCCGCATCTATCCAAAATTACATGGATAAGAAGAACACTTTAGAGCTTCAAACTGATTACAAGGACAATCAAACCAGATTTGAATTTGGAAATGAGGAGATTCATTTTGTAAACAATAGTCAAATCAAGCGCAAGGCTTTAGAGTTAAATGAAGATTTAGCTATTTTCTTGGATAATAAAGGATTCAGTGGAATTTACATTGAGCCTTTAATCGGTTTTGTTAATGATGACTTGGCTATTTTAAATGTAATTCTTACCAATGAGGATCTGTTTATTGATGAGTTGTTCAATAGAATGATTCGCGGTCAAAAAAGAATCGATGAGCTAACCGTTGCTAAAATAGCAAGATTATTATCCTATTATTCTGCAGATTGTTCTGTAGTATAATACTAATTTTCACTTTTTTTATTTATTTTCACATTTTTATAAAATCATAAAATTATAAATTAAAATTAAATTTTAAAATTTTTATAATTGTTTCTAAGATTCAAGCGTGATGAACTATGATTTCTAAAGTTTTAAATGTTTTCAAGGCAGTCAAAAGGAAATATTATACCTTTAGAGTAAAAAGGGTATCTGCATCATGTGGGAATGAATTAACTGTCAATGATTATTCCTATATCACCAATAAAACAAGTCTTGGAAACAATGTTAACTTTAATGGCATGAAGATTCAGGGAACTGCCAATGTGTTCATTGGTGATAATTTTCACAGTGGCATAGAGTGCATGATCATTACAGATACCCACAATTACGAAGGGAATGCCATTCCTTATGATGATACTGTCATTTCCAAGGATGTTGTTATAGAAGATAATGTATGGTTAGGAAATCGTGTAATTGTTCTTCCTGGAGTAACCATTGGTGAAGGAGCCATCATTCAGGCAGGAAGTGTTGTAGTTAATGATATTCCTAAATATGCTATTGCTGGTGGCCATCCTGCAAAAGTCTTTTCCTCAAGAGATAAGGGCCATTATGAAATGTTAAAAAAAGAAGGAAAGTTCCATTAAATTATATTATTTTTCAATGTGCATTTTCACATATGTACAATAACTATTTTTCTATATATGCGCAATTTCTATTTTTTCATATATGAACAATTGCTATTTTTCACATATGCCAAATAACTATTTTTCACAAAAAAATTTCATTCATTTTAATTAATTTTAGCTTCAATTTAATGAAGCAAATCTTTAAAGATGCTAATTTCTTTAATTGTCACTGCCTTTAAAATGAAGATGATTGCAAAGTATATAATTACTCCTGCGATAATGGATATCAAGACATTAATAATCCCGATTGGATGCATTATATATACAGCAATTCCCATTATTGATGCTGCAATGACTATTTTTAAAAGCTCTGTCATGTTGAAGGGCAATCTCATTGTTTTCCTGCTTGCAATAGCTGTTACAGCAAATGCCAATATGTAGCAGATAAGTGTTGCAATTGCTGCTCCTAAAATGTTTAAGTAAGGAACAAGCACTAAGTTCAAGACTATATTTGAAATAGCCACAACAATCCATAACTTTCCGAGAATCAATGTATTTTTTTCCAGGATTAGAATATTGTTTGTAATTCCATACATTCCCATGAATATTGCTCCTAGGCAAACGAAAGGAGTTACCATATAACCTCCAAGCGCAATTTCAGGAGTTGTGATTATGTAAAGCAATGGTTTTGAAAGCACGCTCATTCCAACTGCTGCAGGAACTGTTAGCAAGAGATAGTATTTCATTGAATAGCTGAGATACTTGTCCACTTCACCTATGTCTCCCTTTTCATAGTGTTCCGGCAAAATTGCTGGCAGGAGAACTGCAAATGGGGAAAGAAACATTAACAGTATGCTTCCCAATGCATATCCCGGTGAGTAGCATCCAACAGCAACTGATCCAATAAGGATTCCAATGACATACTTGTCGCTTGAATCAACAACCCAACTGGACACATTGCTTGGAATTGTAGGTAAAGCAAATGCAAGCTGTTCCTTTAGGTTAGACCATTTTCCAATTCCAATTCCAAGATATTTCACAATTAGAAATGCCATCATGATGAATACTGCCACATAACCGGTCAAAAGACCAAGCACTACAGTTTCAATATCATATCCTGCATAAGTGAGGTAAATGCTTACGAACACTCCAATGTAACTTTGAAGAACAAGGAATAATGAGTATCTTTTCATTTGCTGGAATGTTCTAAAGAAACTAATGAGCATAAGGTTCATGCATGCAAAGAATGAGATTAGGGTTGTAATGTACAACACTTGCATGCGTCCATTGAATAATGCATTTGCAATTGCGTTTCCAAAGATTAGGAACAATAAACATATTATCAATGTTGAAATGAATGTCAAGCTAATCATTGGATAGAATGAATCCTTGATTTTTTCCTTATCCTTTTCAGCAGAAAGGAACCTAACCATTGTGTATGGAAGACCAAGATTTGCAATGTTTGGAACAAGTGCGATTGTAGTGTTTACCTGTGCCCACATACCATATTCTGCGGTGGTGAATGACTTTGTAATGATTGGAATAAAGATTAGGCTACTGAGAGATATTAGGATGTTTGTGAGTCCCACCAAACCTATTCTTTGTATAAATCGCACATATTCGCTCATTTAATCACATTTTTATTTTTTCTATTCTTTTAATTATAAAATAGCCATTAATCATTTTAGAATATTTTTAAAAATAGTTTCATCAAAGTTCTTAAAGAAATAATCCTTATCATATTCTTGAAGTGATATGTTTTCATTGATTATGTAATTAATTAGTTCTTCACTGCTTTTAACTTTTTTTACAATATCCTTTTCTATTAGGTCATCTAAATATTCAACTCCAGGAACATCTATTATGAAAGTTTTGCAATTGAATGCAAGCCCCTCATAGATTGCAGTTGAAAATGCACCTATTTGGTAGTGGCTTTTAGCAAAGAGTTCATATAAGGGAGGTTCGCTTTCATCGATTACAGTAAAGTTATCGAATTCATTAACTGCTTTTGTCAGATAATCGTAATTTTCCTTCCAAGTTCCATATTCTCCAGGATGTAATTTATAGATAAAATTATAGTCTTGAGTATTATTGTTCTCATTATTTTCATTATTTTCATTAATCTTTGAAGCGGTTTCATAGGCTAATTTAGATAAGTATTTTCCTATTACCCCTTGTGAAATAAATAATATTTGATTATCAGCATTTTTTTGATTATTTTCATCTTCAGAATTTTTATCTTCATCTATTTTCACATATGTTTTTGAGTTTTCCTCAAAGTATGGGAATCCCATTGAAATGATGTTTTCACCATCTATAGGGAATGGACAAGCATTTTTCCAATAGTCTCCAAAACTTAGAATCTTATCTGGGAAGTATTCAATTTCCTTGATTTTGCCATTGAATTTCCTTGTACTCTCCGGATAACTGTATCCTAAATGGTATGGGCTGATGGTTCCATGCTGCAATTCGATCATTTCTATGTTCATTTTTTTGCATGCTGCAATCAATGCCTTATTTTCATAAGCCACTACAAGAAACACCACTTTTGGCTGTTTCCTTTGAAGAAGTTCAATATACTTTTCATAGTCATATTGGAAATTCAGGATATGGTCTTCCATGATACTAAACAAGTCAATTTCAATTTTAAAGGTGGTTTCAATCTCTTCTTTCACGCTATTGATGAATTGTTTTTCCTCTTCTGTAAAAGGCAATTTGCCTCTATTTCTTGTCTTATGAATAAATGAACCTAAAAGAATTCTATCGTTGAATCTAACGTGATTATCCTTAATGTTTGCTTTGCTTCTGAAATGCTGATTCAAATAAGGGGATTCAATGGTTTGAAAACTTTTTCCGTATTGCTTAAGTGTGTCTTTTAAAAAATAGCTATAGATATCCTGATATTCACCTTCAAATATGACTTTTCTTGGATGGTCGAATATCAAAACATCCACATTTCCACTTCCGCTTAATGGATTTGATGAAATGCTGTTTTTGAGAAAAGGCAAGAATGAGTTTATTTTATCAAATAGTGAAAGACTGGACTGTTGAGCGGATTCAAAAACCTTTGTCTTTCTTGTTATTTCGTAATATAAATACATTCTAATCAATTGCCAAGGATAGCAACCTTGAATCTCTTTATGATTCAATTCATATTTCTCTTCAAGATTCCAGATATTTTGACAAATCTCTTTAACTGTAAAAGCCATATTCTTTCCTTTAAAGTTTTATTTCAATAAATTCTCAATAACAATTTCAATATTTATTCATTTATTCTAAATATTCATATTCAATCAATTCATCTTCAGCAATGTCAATTTTTGCCTTTTTGCCTATAACATTTTCTATTTCACTCGGTGAAATGCCTGTTCCAGGCCTTTTGTATGTAAGCATATCCTCTGAAATAACGGTTCCCTCTTTAATTTCCTCTTTTGCGATTATGGAACGTCTTGCCTGTTTTCTTGATTCGCTTTCACAAGGGAGAGGAACCTTATCGTATTGTCCATTGATTGTTTTGATAAGTTTTATGTTTTCATTGAATTTTCTAATGTCCCTTGGGTCCATTCCATGATAATGGTCATTACCCTGCAATGTCTTATCTAATGTATAATGCTTTTCAAGAATTGTTGCCCCGTAAAGGTAGGCTGTTGTTAAAATAAGCATATTTTCATCTGGCTTTGTATGATCTGAGTAACCTATTTCATAGTTAGGGTAGAGATCCTTTAGGTTTTTAATCATCAAAAGGTTTGCATCGCTGTTGTCTGTAGGGTATGAAAGAACACAGTGCATAATTCCTATTCCCGCTTCCCCATTTGTGTATTTTTCATTGGTCTTTTCTATAGTGTCTATTGCCAATTCAATCTCATCGAGAGTGGAAGCGCCAGTTGAAATGATGATGTCTTTTCCCTTTTGGGCTATTTTTCTAATGAAAGGAATGTTTGTAAGGTCTGATGAGGATATCTTATAGACATCCATGAATTTATCCAAGTAATCAATTGAATCAAAGTCAAAAGGTGTTGATAAGAACATTATTCCAATCTCTTTGCAGTAATTGGCTATCTCAAGGTATTCTTTCTCTCCAAATGAGTCAAATTTCTTAAACAATTCATATTGGGATGTTGTAGGCTCTTCATTAGTATCCCAATATGCAGGAGAGTTCTTGGAAGCTATTGTATTGGCTTTATATGATTGGAACTTTACTGCATTGCAACCTGCATCCTTTGCTTCTTTCACCATTAGCTTAGCTGCATCCATATTGCTTATATTTTCCTTTTTTGCAATATCGTAGTAATTTACACCGATTTCAGCTATTAAAAATGGCTCTTCATCAAATATGCTCATATTTTCACCTCATTCCTTTCTTCTTTCCATTCCTTGTATGATTGCTTGATAAGCCTTTTAATGTTATCGAATCCATGTTTCAAATCAACTTCACTCATTCTCTTGTTCATTTCCTGTCTTAATTGATAGTCATTTATTGTGCTTTCAAATGTTTCCTTTATTTCTTCTTTAGAGACTTCACTGCCTAAACCCAAATTAATGAATCCATGTTCCACATTACCAAAGATATGGCTCAATTCCCTTTCATTTTGGCAAAGGCAGATGCAAGGAACTCCAAGTGAAGCTATTTCATACATTGTTCTTCCTGCTGAAGTGAATATCAAGTCAGCATCGTGCATATGTTCGCTCATGTTTTTAACGTTTTCGAAGATTTCTATTCTTTCATTATCCTTGTATTTGTCTCGGATTTCCTTTTTGTTTCCATAACCAAGGCCTAGAATAATCTCAATCCTGTTTTTGTAATTGCTTTTTAAAATTGCTTCAAGAACCTTTTCAGTTAAGTTATTTGGGTCAGTTCCTCCAAATGTGAGAAGGACCTTATCGACATTCTCTTCGATTTCCTTAAATGATTGGTAATAAAACTCATCTTTTAGTATGTAATATTTATGTCCGGAATAAAGGTTTTTAAGAGGTATTTTATGCTCGTATAAGGCATCAAAGACCATATGTGCATATTTCACTCCCCCGCCGACATCTTCAAAATTAACTACGAAGAATCCTTTATCCCTAAGGGATTTTGTATACTTTGAATTTGTATTGAGTATGTCGTTTATTACGATATCTGGATCATATTCAACTATCTTTTCAATCAATTCCTCTTTTGCTTCCTCGTCTGCTTCTTTTCCTCTGCCTTTATTGATGTTATGAGTGATGTACGGATAGTTGTTATTTTTGACGATTTCAATTCCCAATGGCTGTGCCTCATCAAGCAAAAAGACAACTTCATGATTGACTAATTTGGAAGCTATTGATAAAGCTCTGTAGATATGTCCAGTTCCTATTTCATGGGAAGCGTCTGCTTTAATCAATATTTTCTTTTTCTTTAGGATTCTCTCAGCTACCCACCAGTCTTCATAATTGTCAATGTCAATGCTTTCTTGCTTTGAGATTTCAATTAGCCCAATATTATCTCCAAGACGGCTGTTTTCCTTTACGAATTCCCGTTTTGTAGCAAATATGCTTCCGGTTTCTTTATATGCTTTTGGCAGGTATTGCCTATTCACCCTTTCCTTGTATAATGGGAAATACTTCTTCTCATCCTCATTGTATCCCCAACTTAAGTGCCTGTCATCGACAACACTGATTATTGTATCATAGAACTCATTGTCTTCATTTGGATTTAATAATGTTTCAATAGCTAAATCTAAGGTTTTTGTTTTAAGAAGTGGGGAAGTAGGCTGAACAGTTATTACAAGATCATATTTCCTGTTCTCTTTTTTCTCTTTTTGAATTGTAGCGTCATGGATTACAGGATCAAGTGGGATTGAGTCTTCTGCAAGTTTCCCATCTCTTTTAACAGTTTCTGCACCGAATTTCTCTGCAATGAACTTTATTTCATTGTCATCGGTTGTGACAATAACATCATCAACATATTCTGATGCCTTTCCCATTTCTATTGTATGTGCTATAAGAGGTTTTCCTCCAAGCAATCGTATGTTTTTACGTGGAATGCCTTTGGAACCACCTCTGGCAGGAATCACAACTAAAATCTTATTATCTTTATACATCTTAAAACCTTTAGCCATTGATTTTTCATTTTTTGAAATTTAGAAATTTTAAAAATTTCTATTATAAAAATTTTATATTTTTGTTTGAATTTTAAAAAATATTATTAATTAAGACAAACTAATAATAGTATATTATTAATTAATATTAAATTTTATTAATTATAAAAGATTAATAAAATAAATTTATTAAAAAAAATTTAAAACAAATTTAAGAATTAATCTGATAATTTATTATTAAGAATAAGGTGTTATAATGGCAAGTATGAAAGAGATGGCTGATACTTTAATTAAAAGGATAAATGATTTAGCTACTCCTGTTAAAATTATGCATGTTTGTGGTTCTCATGAACATACCATTATGGAACACGGTATAAGATCTTTGCTTCCTCCTGAAGTGGAGATTGTAGCAGGGCCAGGATGTCCTGTTTGTGTTGTTCCTTCAAGAGAAATTGACGAATGTTTGCAATTGATAGAAAAAGGGGTAACTGTAACCACTTTTGGAGACATGTTGAGAGTTCCAGGTTCCAACGGTTCCCTTGCTGAGGCAAAAGCGGAAGGTGCAGACGTAAGGGTTGTTTACGGCATTCCAAATGCTGTGGAAATTGCAGAAAAAATAGATAATGATGTGGTATTCATGTCTGCAGGTTTTGAAACAACTGCTCCTGCAACAGCATCCGAATTATTGAAAAAGCCTCCTGAAAACTTTTCAATCGTTTCATGTCACAGATTGATTCCACCAGCCATTGATTTCCTAATCAATTCCGGTGAAACCAATTTAAACGCATTGATTGAACCTGGACATGTTTGTACAATTTTAGGAACTGAACCATTTGAAAAGTTCTCAACTGAATACAGCATTCCTCAAGCGGTGGCAGGTTTCAATCCATTGGACATTCTAATGTCCGTTTATATGATCTTAAGACAAATTGACAATGGAACTCCAAGAATTGACAATGAATATAAGCGTGCTGTAAGAACTGAAGGTAATGTAATTGGAAAGGAAATGATGGATGAGGTTTTCCATGTGGAAAGCAGAGAATGGAGAGGTTTCCCAAAAATCCCTAACTCAGTTCTTGAAGTTAATGATGAGTTTGCCCAGTGGGATGCAAGAAAGAAATATGATATTGAAGTGAAAGATGTGACTGAGGCTCCTAAAGGATGCATTTGCGGACCTATCTTAAGAGGTATGGCAAAGCCAACTGACTGCAAATTGTTTAGAAAGGCATGCAATCCAATGCATCCAATCGGTGCATGTATGGTAAGTAAGGAAGGGACCTGTAATATTGCTCACAGATATAGCAGATAAGCTTTCCAAATGATAAATTTGATTATAGATATGGCTTATAAGTTTTCTAAATGATTAAATTTGATTATAGATATGGCTTATAAGTTTTCTAAATGATTAAATTTGCTCATAGATATGGCAGATAAGCTTTCCAAATGATAAATTTGATTATAGATATGGCTTATAAGTTTTCTAATGATAAATTTGCTCAGATATGGGGGATAAGTTTTCCAAATGATAAATTTTATAATTTTTCAATTATGACACAATCTAAGGATTTGAAAATATGGTAAAAATAGAAGCGATAGCTGTAGATGTTGATGGAACAATTACAGACGGAAAAAGAAGAGTTTGTCATAGTGCTTTGGATGCTCTTCGTAAGGCAGAGGATGCAGGAATTCCTGTAATCATTGCCACTGGAAACATTTCACACTTTACCTATGCAGTTGCCACTCTTGTTGGAACTACTGGTGGGATGGTTTGTGAAAATGGGGGAGTTATTTATCAGGATGGCTATAATGACAACAGGGTAATTGTTTTAGGAGACATTTCCAAAGCTCAAAAGGCTTATGACTTTTTACTTGAGGAGTTTGGTGATGATATTCCATTCAAGATTGTAGAGGATTCCGATGCAAGAGTATCTGAAATCTGTTTCTATAAGAATATGGATTCAGAGCCGCTTAAAGAGCTACTCGAAGACTTTGATGTTGAAGTCTATGATAGCGGATTTGCACTACACTTGACAGATCCTGAAGTTGATAAGGGAACCGGTCTTGTTGAATTGGCTGGGCTTTTAGGTTATAATATTGAAAACATGATGTGCATTGGGGACAGTGAAAATGACATTGACTTCTTACGTGCTGGAGGATTTAAGGTTGCAGTGGCCAATGCATGTAATGAGCTAAAGGAAATGGCTGATTACGTTTGTGAGAATAAGTATGGTGATGGAGTGGCAGAAGCTATTGAAAAATTTGTTTTTAACGATAAATAATTAAACCAAGCCACATTTCTAGATTTGTTAAATTTTTACTTTTATTTATATCATTTATTGCGTGATAATATGTTATATGAATTAGCTGAAGAGGCAAAAAGGGAAATTTCAAAGTATTCAGACAATTATGAAATATATTTGGAAAATACTGAATTGCTGCAATTGGATTCCCAAAAGACTGATTTGAATTTTGCAAAAGAGGAGATTAGCTTAGGCATTGGTATAAGAGTTATTAAGGACGGTTCAGTGGGCTTTGCTTTCACATCAGATATGGGTGAAATTGCAAAGACTTGCGAAAATGCTTATTTGAACTCTAAACTTAATTCAAAGGATGAAAATTTCTCTTTTGCAGAGGTTCAAAAATTGCCTAAAATCAAGGGCACTTTTGATAAGAAGTTTCAGGAAATTGATTTGGATGAGCTTACAAGTTCCCTCAAGTCTGTGTTAAACTGCATTGAGGATAATGGTTGTCAAACAACTTCTGGTGGTTTTTCAGCAGCAGAAGGGGAAGTCTTGATTGTAAACTCCAATGGTGTCGAAGCTCATGACAAGTCAACTGGTTTTTCATTGGGAGTTTCCATCAATGCCTTAAGAGATGGTGATTTGGCAACCGCTTATGACTCTGTTTCATCATGTCTTTATGATTTGGATGGAATAAAATTGGCTGAAGACTTATGTGATTTGGCAAAGTCCTCATTAGATGGGGAGCATATTGAAACTTCAGACAAGGATGTCATATTGGATTATCATGCAGTAACTGGCCTGCTCTCTACATTCATGAGTGGTTTCAGTGCAGATAACGTTCAAAGGGGAAGATCAAGGCTTGCTGGTAAAATCGGTGAGAAAATAGTCACTGAAGGCCTTTCCATTTATGATGACGGTACTGTTGATGGTGGTTTGAACTCTGCAGTTAGTGATGATGAAGGAACTGCTTCAAGAAGAACCGCTTTAGTTGAATGTGGTGTCCTTAAAGGATATTTATATGATATTTATACAGCTAATAAGGATGGAGTCAAAAGCACTTCCAATGGATTTAGAGGTTCATATGCAGGAACTCCTTCTGTCAGCGGTTCAAATATTATTTTTGATTTCAAAGATCATGTGATGGAAGACGAAATAAATGATGCATTTCTGGTTACTGATGTTCTAGGTGCACATACAGCGAATCCTATCACTGGCGACTTTTCTGTTGAAGCAAGCAATTCCTTTTTAATTGATAAAGGAGTCAAAAAACCTATTAAAAAGGCTATGATTTCAGGCAATATCTATGATTTGCTAGGTGATGCCGTAGCTGTAGGTGAAGAGACAAAGCAAAGAGGGTCTTTCATTATTCCTAAATTGCTTTTGCATGATGTAAGAGTGGTGGGTAACTAATCCCACCTAAAAATTAGTTTTTATTTTTTTAATTTATTTAATAAATTTATTTTAATAATTTTTTATTAAATTCTATTTTTTTTAATAAATAGACTTTTAATTAAATAAATAGAATTTTATTTTCTATTTTTTTAATTAATTTTTTTATTAAATTCTATTTTTCTTAAATAATTTTTTTATAAATTTTTAAATCTAGCATTGATTTTCTTATCCAATTCCTTCATTTTTCTATCAATTCTTTTTGTATCTGTTTTATATACTTTTGACACTTTTTTATTTATTTCCTTTTCCTTTTGTTTTAGGTTTTTATTGAATTTGGATGTTTTGGTGTCAAATGCATCTTGGAGGAAGTTCTCAAGTTCATCTTGAGATGAGAAGTCTGCGAAGTTTTTTTCTATTATTTTATCTACTTTTTCATTAAGTTTTTTCTCTTCCTTTCTAGTCATTTTTTTAGTCTTCTCTTTAGCCATTTTATCATTTCCTTCCAGTAGATTTGATAGAATTTGTTAAATGATTTATTTTTATATTAAAATTTAAAATATTTTAGAATTATTTAGATTTATAGATTTATTAAGATTTTTAGATTTATAAGATTTTTAGATTTATAAGATTTTTATATTTATAAGATTTTTAGGATTTTAAGTTAAAGGATTAAGATTTAAGAGTTATGGGATAATTTATCCCATTTTGATAACTGGCAATTGAATTTCAGTTATCATGTCCTCTTCATTTTCAACTTCATACTTGTTTTTTATGTAAATTTCTTTAGGTGAACCGATAATGTCATACTTGTTTTCAATTGAGTATTCTGCCATAATATTATAGCTTTCTTGAATATTATCTAAAGTTCCATTATGGATTCCGGACAATACCTTGTGTTCGATAAGGGTTACGATTCTTATTTCTTCAGTTTCATCAGGGTCTAATTCCGGATTGATTGGAATTCCTACATCGTATACAACTTCATTCTCCTTAGCGGTTCTTGGATTATTGTAGAATATTGCAAATAAGTCTCCAGCAGTTTCGATTTCTTCAACTTCAATCCAACCGGTTAATTTAGAAACCAAAACATCCATATCTTTTAGAGCTCCCTTATAATTCATAATAGCTACTTTTTGATCTTCCATAGTTTTTTCTTTAATTTCCATGTTTACACCTGATAATTATAATGATATGTCTATTTTATAATTATAATTTTTAAATTTATTTTTTAAATTATAATTTTTAAATTATAATTTTTAAATTATATTTTTATAATTATATTTTTATAATTATATTTTTATAATTATATTTTTTATATCATATTTTTTAAATTTAATTTTGATTTAATTAAAGAGGATTACTTCAACTTCCTCTCCTTCTTCAAGCAATTCTGTCTGTTTAGAGACTTTTGTATATCCTGCTGCGCTTGCAAGTGAAAATATGGCTCCAGAGTCTTTAAATATTGGAATTACATTGTCACCTTCCACTCTAACCAATTGATATTGCATTCTTCCAATCGGTGAATGGATTCTCCTTCTTAAAGTCCCCTTAATTGTTTTTTGCTCTCCATCATCTTTGTAGCCTGCTAATTTCTTAATTGACGGGGCGACAAACACATTGAAGATAACAATTGCAGAAACAGGATTTCCAGGAAGGCCAATGACTATCTTTTCATCAACCACTCCAAGAATTGTTGGCTTTCCAGGCTGTACAGTAATTCCATGAATATGAACTTCTCCAAGTTCGTCAAGAATGTGTCTGATATTGTCTCCAACTCCTGCAGAGGTTCCACCAGAGCATAGCAAGATGTCACATTCTTTCAATGAGTCTTGAATTTTAGCCTTTAAGTCATCATAAACGTCTTTAACGATTCCAAAGCATTCTCCTTCTCCTCCGCAGTTATCCACTCCTGCTTTAATCATTTCACTGTTAACGTCATAGATCTTTCCTGGTTTCAATTCTTCCTGATTGGTCAATAGTTCATTTCCAGTAGATATGATTCCTACTTTAGGCTTTTTATACACTTCAACGGTGTCTATTCCTTGAGCGGCAATCACTCCTATTTTAGGAGGATTAAGCAAAATGTTTTCTTCAAGAATTGTCTGTCCTTTTTTAACGTCAGAACCTTTTTGCCCAATGTCTTGGGAAGGAGTCACACTTGTCAATATTTCAATCTCATCTTCTTCGAGCTCATCATTGTCTTCTGGCTTATTGGAGAATTCCACCATGACAACAGCATCTGCACCTTCTGGGATTGGTGCTCCTGTACTTATCTCTACACATTTTCCAAGCTCTACAGTTTTGTCAGTGAATGACCCTGCCTCTAAGAAGTCAATGACTTTAAGTTTTTTAGGATTTTCCTCATTAACACCGTAACTGTCTTCTGACTTTATTGCAAAGCCGTCTTTTAAAGATCTGTTAAATGGTGGGAAATCAATTTTACTTTCAATTTTGCTGAATGTGATTCTCTTATTGCTGTCTGCTATATCAATGATTTCAGATTGTGGAGTATAGTATTCATTAAACTTTTCATTAATGATTTCTTTCGCTTCATCCACTTCTTTTATCTTTAAAAATTCTACACCCATTCTATTACCTTTTAAATTTTTAAAAATTATTTTTAAAAAATTATATGAATAATTGTCATAATTTAAATTAAAAATTT
Source organism: Methanobrevibacter olleyae (assembly GCA_015063035.1). GTDB lineage: Archaea > Methanobacteriota > Methanobacteria > Methanobacteriales > Methanobacteriaceae > Methanobrevibacter > Methanobrevibacter olleyae_A. The sequence goes on along the minus strand of SUTG01000009.1, from coordinate 2,777 downwards.
ATTTTTTATAATTTTCTTAATAATATTTTTTTATATTATTTTTAATAATATGTTATATTTTTATACTATATTAATTGATATATTTTATTCATTGTTTTTAGATAATTTATAAAAATCCCCTATAAAAAAATCAAAACTTTTATAAATTATCTTGTTAGTATTTATATTAAGAAATATATAATATATAATAATAAATTATTTGCAGTATTTTTTAAACAATAATTTCAAAAAGATAATTTTACGATTTATTTAGAAATTGTTTAATCAAATATATATCATATGTAAATTGATATAAATGATTTATTTAATTGAATTATTAAAATGATGTGTTATTAAATATTTGGAGAATGAGCAGGAGGAGAATTTTTGAGTAAACCACAAAATAATGATCAACAAGAATATAGAAGAGTACGTACTCCTAGAAAAGGAGAAATTCCAGGAGTAGTAGAACAAATTATGGGTCATGGAAAAATTAAAGTAAGATGCGCTGATGGTAATATCAGAATGACACGTATTCCAGGTAAAATGAAAAAGAGAATTTGGATACGTGAAGGTGATGTCGTTCTTGTCAAGCCATGGGATTTCCAATCAGACCAAAAGGCTGATGTAATTTGGAGATACACAAGAACAGAGTCAAACTGGCTAGAAAGAAAAGGCTATTTGACAATGTAAAACAAGTAAATCATCTGATTTACTTTTTTATTTTCTTTTTTTTACCTAAATTTTACTTTATTTCTTAAATATTCTAATTTATCTACTTCTAAATTTTTATCTAATTTTAAAAACGGTGTTTTTATGGAAGAGAATCCAAGAATGACTAATGCTGATGCAGAACTTATGGGAGATGATTCAATGGAAATTGAATCTGATGAAGAGGTCATGGGTGAAAATCCAAGAGTGGCTAAAGCTGATGCAGAAGTTCAAAAATTGATTTCACAAAAAAGAATTAAGGATTCCAATGATAGGAAGGTATCCAGTGAAATCTTTGATAAGGCAACATTGCAGGTACTTTATAAATTAGCTAATCAAGGTTATTTGGATGTTTTAAATGGTGCTATAAGCACTGGAAAGGAAGCTAATGTGCTAAAGGGAATTAAGGATGATGGATCGATTGTTGCTGTTAAGATTTATAGGATAGCCACTTCTGACTTTAAGAAAATGCAATATTATATTGCAGGAGACCCTCGTTTCAATGTCCGCTCAAGCAATAAAAGACAGCTTATTAACAATTGGGTGAATAAGGAATATAGGAATTTGACAAGGCTTAAGGATGCGGGAGTTAATGTTCCAGAAGCCATTACAAGCTTGAACAATGTTTTGATCATTGAATTCATTGGTGATGAAGATGGAAATCCCGCTCCAACCGTGAAAAACTTGCCTCCTCAAGATCCCATTGACTTTTATGAAAAATTAGTTGACCAAATGGATAAGTTCATAAACAAGGCAAATTTGATTCACGGTGACTTATCAAGCTATAATATTTTGAATTTCGATGAAGAGCCTGTGATTATAGATGTTTCCCAATCTGTTGTAAAAGACCATGTCATTGCTCGCGATTTGCTTGAAAGAGACATAAAAAACATTAGCTTCGAATTTTCAAAGATGGGTGTAGACACTTCCATTGAAGATTTGACTAATCGTTTGATAAAGGATGATTATCTATAAACTTCTCTTGAAGAGAATATTTAGGAGTAAAAGTTTTGTTTAGAAATATTAGTTTTCAAATGCTCTTGGTAAACCTATTTTTTATAAATATTAAATAAATATTTTTAAGTTCCAATTAGGTTTCCATTGGGTGTTTATTAATTTTAATTATTAATTTAAATATTAATTTAATTTTTAATTTTAAATATTAATTTTAAATATTAATTTTAAATATTAGTTTTAATTTTATTAAGAATAATAAATTGTCAAAATATTTATTAAATTTATTAAGGATAATAATTTATCAAAATATTTATTAAATTTAATTGAAATATTTAATATATAATTGCGGATGAATTTATTAAAAAAATCAAAGAGGTGAATAAATTGCCGGAAACCGATTATCTTAGAGTTCCTGCAGATAGAGTAGGTGCTTTAATTGGAACAAAAGGAGAAACCAAACAATTAATTGAAAATGCAACCAATACTCATTTGGATATTGATAGTGATGAATGCACTGTAGCTATTTATCCTAATGAAAATATGGAAGATCCTCTTGGTGTATGGAAAGCGAATCATATTGTGAAAGCTATTGCTCGCGGATTCAATCCTCGTGTAGCATTAAAATTAAATAAAGATGATACTTATTTGGAAATAATCAAATTGCCTTTGTATGTTGGTAAATCCAAGAAGGCTATGGCAAGATACAAAGGTAGGATAATTGGAAAAGATGGAAAAACCAGGGAAATAATTGTTGATATGGCTGAAGTGGATATGGCTATTTATGGAAAGACTGTTTCATTGATTGGTGAACTTCAAAATGTCATGGTTGCTAAGGAAGCGGTTGAAATGATTCTCAACGGATCAAGACATAAGTCTGTCTATGCATTTTTAGAGAATAAGAAGAATGAACGTAAAATGAAAGAATTCAAAGAAGTTGTTGGAATTGAAAGAGATGAAATTCAATTCCGTGATGACTTAGATTAGAAATTTTTCCTTTTACTTTTTTATTATTTTTCTCTAAATCTCTGCCATTGATTTTTTACTTTCTCATTTTTTTTTTTTTTTTTTTTTTTTTTTTTTTTTTTTTTTTTTTTTTTTTTTTTTTTTTTTTTTTTTTTTTTTTTTTTTTT
>SUTG01000008.1 GCA_015063035.1 Methanobrevibacter olleyae | reverse complement strand
ATCTTTATAATCATCAGGATATACAAATTCATTACCTGTATTATAAGGAGGATCAATTAAAATCATCTTAATCTTTTTATAATACCCTTTTTGAAGTAATTTTAAAACTTCTAAATTATCCCCCTCAATATATAAATTTTTAGTAGTTTCCCAATTTTTTGATTCATTTTTATAAGGTCGGAGTGTGCCATAAGATACTCTTTGAGATTCTTTTATAGCTTGATTTTTACCAGGCCATGAAAAATTATATCTCTCGTTTTCAGTTTCAATATCCTTGCCCAACAATAATTTTAACTTTTCAAAATCAATATTGTCTTCTATAACAATTTCTGGAAAAAGTTTCTTAATTTTTATAACATTTTCGGAAATTATGTCTTTGCTTCCACCACTCATCTTTGTTTCTTCCATTTTAATCCCTTTTAATAAATTATAAATATCACAAAATATATATTATCATTTGTCTTTTAGAAATTCTTAAAAGACATTAGTTAAGTATATATTATTTGTTAGAGTAATAATGATTGTGAAATTTGTTTTTCCAAGTTATCGCAACATTGTTATTCTAATCTTATAAAATTTTTCTATTTTCTGTTAAATCATTTTTCATTCATAAATTTAAAAAACATATTTGTTAAGAATTAATAAACAAGTACTTAATTTTTAATATTCTCAATATCAAAAAAGACTCTTTTTTATTTTAACTCCTCTTGTAATGTTTTTATTTCCATTTGTAATTCTTTAATATGAATATTATAATCCATTTTTTTATTAAAATTATCCTCTCTTCTAATAGCCACTCTTATTTCAGTTATTTTTCTCTCAAGCATCTTAATATCATCCATTATCTTTTGAATCTCATCTGAACTTAAAGTTACCTCTTGACCTACTTCCTTAGATCCATTATACTGAATAATAGCTGTAACAATATCATCATAAAATGTAAATACATTGGTTTTGTCCAAATTATCTATCTGCAATTTTTCAATCAATTCTTTATCAAAACCATCCAAATTATTTACATCAATCCAATCTGTATAAATAAGCTCATCTAAAGTGATTTTATCATAATCTGACTTGCTTTCACTTATATGACTTACATAAAACTTAATCTCATCATTGAATTCTGCACATAAGAGTATAGGATAAGGAATAAACCTTAGAAGAATATCTACAATCCTATCAAGCCTTGCATCAAATCTATGATAATTACCTGTATTATGATTATACTCCTGAAATTCCTTTTTTAACTTAATGCTAATTAATTCGGCTTCCAAATATGATTTCTCATCATTGACAAAAGGCTTTATTCTAACAGATGCATCATCAAACTTATAGAGCCATCTAATCTGCTTTACATACCTTACAAAATAATCCTTATCTGACTTAGTCATTCCAGTAGCTTCAAAGATATCCTGCTTTGGAAGGATACTGTTGATAATAGCTACATTAGGAACCTTGATTAACTCCTCAATTAACATTTTTACCTCAATGCATAATTAATTGAATTATTTAATCTTGGATTATGGCATAAAATCTTAATTGAATCAATTTTTTCAAGTAAAACTGATCTCGGAATAGGTATGAATATCTCTTCATCATACAACATAATTCCTTCATAATCATTTTCCAATGCAAAAATGGCCAAATCATCAGGATTGACCAATTGAGCAAAATAGATTGATTTGTTATCTTGGAAGGATAATTTTTTATAAAAAGAATCTTTGTTTGCCATTAAAACTAACCAAGGACTGTCATCTTCATCAAATTCAGTGACTAAAATAATATCTTGAGGTTCAATAGGATAAATATCCTCATAATTTTCTCCTAAATTTTCATTAATGATAATTGTATTCAACATGGATTTAGCAAATTCATTAAATAGACCATCATAATCAAATGCATTTGATTCATCATGCATAAATTCTATCAAACTATCATTTGATACTGTATCAAAAATTACTTTCAGTTCATTTCCATCACAAGCAAAGGAATTATCATTATCCAAACTGTTTGAAACTTCAAATTGAGACATAGCAACTAAATTAATAATATCTTTTGAAACAAAGAAATCCTCTGAATCTGGATTAATTACTATTCCCATAATTGTTTCATCCTCTAAAAAATCAAAGGATTGTTCAAAAAAGTAGGTGACTGGTTCATAATCATTTGTAATTAAATTACTATTATTATACTCATTTTCATCTGTAAATACTGGAAGTATACTTGTTCCATCATCCAAATCTAAAAGAGGATAATTAAAGAAATCACCGTCTTCCATATAGAGACCAGGGCAAACAAAAATGCTAAATCTAAGTTCTCTAGTTAAATTTAGTAGTAAATCTTCGTTTAATTCTTCTGTACTTAATAGCTCATTTAAAAGAACTTTTAAATGATTATTGCTTATATGACTAACATTCATTTTTTCACCTTTTACATATGTAATGTCATTTAATAATCAAGAAAGTAACTAATTCAAACTCTTCCAATCCATTTATATCCTGTTTTACAGTAGCAGTTCCTCCTTTAGAGAATAAACTCTTTACACCTGCTTCCTGCTTTTTACCTAATATGTTCTCAATAGTTTCAACCAATAATGAGGAATATTTTTCCATATCTTTTCCATCATTTGTTTCCATATTAAAGTCCTTTACAAGATCAGTCAATACTTCTTTTTTACCTACACAAAGCTTTTGATAGAAATCCAAAACCTTTTTAGAGTTAATGTAATTATACTTAACATTACTATCTTCACCAATATAAACAAGATAATGAGGACTTAATGGGTTTCTTTCCTTTGTTTCTGTTGTTCCTTTAACTTGTCTAAGCAGGAATATGACTCCTGGCTCTACATCTTCAAAGCCATCTACAATTGAATAAATTCCTCTAGGAGCCTTTTCCAATTCTTCCCTATGCTCTTCCATATAATCCATCAATTCAATCTTGAAATCATTGAAAGTGAGGTCTGTAATTGATATTGTATTATCTATATCTTCAAGGTCAAGAACTCTCTCTTGAAGCTCTTCCAATTGTTTTCTCCTATAATCAAGGTCATTCATTGTTTGATTCTTATCAATGATATTCTCTTCACCAGTTGCGGAAATATCCACCATTACCATCCTATTCTTAACTCTTCCTTCCAGATTGATATATTCATCCAAATCAATATTCGGCCAGAAATTGACAAGCTGGATCTGTTTATTGTCTGAACCAATCCTGTCTATCCTACCAAACCTTTGAATGATTCTAACTGGGTTCCAATGAATGTCATAGTTAATTAGATAATCACAATCCTGCAGGTTTTGACCTTCTGAAATACAGTCAGTACAAATAAGGATGTCAATCTCTTCTTTAGCATCCTTATCCACAATGGCTCTTTCCTTGGATTTTGGTGAGAAATTAATGAGAACATCATTAATATCCTTCTTGTTTCTGACTGTTTTTAAAGTGGTTTTGTTTTCATCCCCACCAGTTACAAGTGCAGAATGAAGTCCAAATTCATCTAAAGCCCATTTGTGAATGTTTTTATATAGATATTTTGCAGTATCTGCAAAAGCTGTAAATATAATTATTTTCTTATTGTATGGGTTTATTGGATTATATTGCTTATCTCTAATCAAGTCTTTTAAAGTGTTTAATTTAGCATCCCTTTCGGGAGTGACCTTATTTGCCTTTTCAAGCAATGCTTCCAATTCAACCTTATCCAATTCTAGGTCCTGCTTCCATTTGACCAAATCCATATCCTGTAGAAGAACTTTCCTGTTTTTACCAAACATCAAATCATCATATTCCTCTTCTTCAGGATCTATTAAGTTAATATCCAAGTCATCAACATAATCAATGCCCTTGTCTATTCTTGCCAATGTTTCATCTGTAGTGTTCAATAATCTTGAAAGAGTGAGTCTGAATGAATCAATAGAGCTTTCCAAACGTTTGAGCAAATTAACTCTCATTAATCCAACTACATTCTTATCCCTATCAATTTGCCTTAATATGCTTCCTCCAGAACCAACAGATGTGTCATATTTCTGTTCATAACTTTCCATTTTATTAGGATAAACATAATGCAAAGGAGAATAGATTCCTAAAGTCAATAATGAAATCTTATTGTTAATTTCATCCAAATCAGAAAATTCTCCATTAATATCAATATCTGGATGCTTATTAAGCGGTACAAGTCTTTCAGGGAAATCTCCAACTTCCTCTAAATTATAATATTTCTCAATGTGTCTTCTTGAACGGGCAATAGTCAATAAATCCAATAGCTTAAAGTAGTCCAAATCAATTGTATCTATAAAGTTTTGGTTTTCCTTTTCTTCCTCAGTAAGCTTTGACCAACGGTTAAATGCCCCTTGAGCTTTTCTTAATGTATTTTCTATACTGCTTATTCCAAATTCTTCCAATGCAGTGTCATCATCTTCTGTAATGAAAGCAATCTGATTTTTTATATCATTCATTTTATTGTTAACAGGAGTTGCTGAAAGCATTAAAAGACGGGTTTTATGTCCTCCTTTTATAATGTCTCTCATTAACTTTTCATATCTTGTAGTTCTATCCTTTACAGCTGGATTGTTCCTGAAGTTATGAGATTCATCAATTACAACAAGATCATAATTACCCCAATTGATTGTAGATAAGTCCAAATCTCCTGATTTACCTCCATCACGACTTAAATCAGTGTGATTCAATACATCATAATTAAACCTGTCATCCACAAAGATATTCCTTTTATCATTTTGAGTGTAAATAGTCCAATTGTCCCTTAATTTTTTAGGCACTAAAACCAAAACTCTATCGTTTCGTGATTCGTAGTATTTAATTACTGCAAGTGCTGTAAAAGTTTTACCTAAACCAACACTGTCAGCAAGGATACATCCGTTATAATTTTCAATTTTGTCAATTACTCCCATAACAGCATCTTTCTGGAACTTGTATAATTTGTTCCATATCTGAGATTCCTTAAGTGTATTTCCTTTTCTAATGATTTTGTCTTCATCAAGGGCATCAAGGTTTCCACTGAAAATATTGTAAAGGGATAAAAAATAGATGAATTCAGCGGGATTTTCTTTATGCATAGTTTTCATTTGCTCCAAGACTTCTTCCTTAACATCTTCTAAAAGATCTTCATTATCCCATAAGGCTTCAAACATCATTAAGGAAGGTTGTGTAAACATATTTCCATAAACACATTGATTCATATCTTGTCTGTCTGATTTGCTTAGCCCTAAACCTGTTGTTGTAAAGTCTACACTTCCATTGATAGCTATGCTTGAATCATCTCCATTATCAACACAAACCATACGTGATTGTGCTTCATTAGGTGTTTTGAATGATTTGATTTCCAGTTTATCATTTATCCATTTGGAAAAATCTCTTGAAATTGATCCTTGAGTCATTTCATTCCTAAGCTTAATCTCATAATCATTTCCAAAAATGCTATTGTTATCAATGTAGTATTCCCTTGATTCCTTTTTATCATCACGAATAAAGCTTGGTTTAGTATAAATAAACCTCATATTGTCTATTTTATCTAAATCCTTCTTTAATGCATCATATGCATACATGGAAAAAAGAGCTGAAATTACAGAAAGCTTAGAACCTTTTTTTATGCTTTCCTCAAGTTCTGTGTATACAAAATTAGTTTTATTATCCAATACTTTTGGAGCCTTTACCTCAGACAAAATACCCACCTTTATATAAAGATTATAATTATTAATGAATATATTAAAAGTGATTATTAAATTTTTATATAAATCTTAAAAAATTAGAAACTTTAATTAAAGTTAAACGACGTAATTTCCATTATTTCAATAATCAATTAAATTAGTTAAAAAGTTAATCTCGCTGAGATAAATATTTAAAAAAAATTGCCCATAAAATTCTTCAAATAACGATTAAAATATTAAAAGTTTATAAGTGAAACTATCAGATTCTTCAATAACAATCCCAAAATAATCATCGTTTATTCCATTAACAAAAATATCTATAAGTTAATGTAGATATCAGGAGTATAATTATAATAAATTAGGCATTAATAGATTTCATGATTAATTATTGAACATGTTTTGAAGAAAGGAACTGATAATTTCCACCAAACCTTTTTGCTCTTTAGATATTGCAAAAACTGCCATTATGTCTTCTTTTATATCATTTCTTAATAAAACCTAAATTCCTCACTAAGATCTAATTAATCCACATAATCTAAAAGATTTTGCTGCCTATTCACCTTCTTCTCATGCTCCTTTTTTTAACAATATCATCTGCTTTTATTGTTTTCATACCAATTTGGATATACTTCAATATTAGGACAATCATCAAAAATTCCGGAATTTTCCAAAAATTTAGAAACATCCCAAGAAGATAACGGCGACAGATCAGATAAAGAAGAACATCCTTTAAACATATTTTTCATTGTAAAAACACCGGAAACATCCCAAGAAGATAACGGCGACAGATCAGATAAAGAAGAACAGAACTTAAACATTCCACTTAAATCCTGATTAAAAGGTGATAGATTCCAAGATTTTAATGAAGACAAATCAGTTAAAGAAGAGCAGCACTTAAACATGGCTATCATATCACTAACTCTATGAATATCCCAATTTTCCAAACCAGACAAACTAATCAAAGAAGAACAGCCTTCAAAAATATATCTCATTGCAGTTACATGGGAAACATTCCAACCGGATAAAGGAGACAAATCAGCTAAAGAGTAACAGCCTTCAAAGACGCTCCACATATTATTAACCTTAGAAGTATTCCAATTCTCCAACGAAGACAAATCTGTTAAAGAAGAACAATCCCTAAAGATACCTTGCATATTTTCTAATTTAGAAGTATTCCAATATTCTAAACCTGACAAGCTAGTCAAAGAAGAGCATCCTCCAAACATATGTACCATTGACTCTATTTGTGATGTGTCCCAATTCGCTAAAGGAGACAAATCAACCAATGAAGAACAACCTCCAAAGAGGCTATCGATTTTTCGTACTGATGAGATATTCCATTTTTCCAATGGAGACAAATCAACTAAAGAAGAGCAGCCACTAAACATATCTGCCATAGAACCCACATCCGAAGTATCCCAATTGGCTAAAGGAGACAAATCAGTCAAAGAAGAACAGCCATCAAAGAGATTCCATAATCTATAAACATTGGAAATATCCCAATTTTCCAAACCAGATATATCTTCCAAAGAAGAGCAGCCCCTAAACATACCCTCCATTTTTTCTAATTTCGAGGTATCCCAAGTTTCCAGGCCATATAGATCAACCAATGAAGAACACCCATGAAACATTTCTTCCATATCTTTTATTTTCTTTGTTATGCCCACTACAACTGTTGCTTTAAGTGAAGTGAGATAGCGATACTTTCTTGTTATAGCCTTACGATTAGAGAAATCCTCACTAATATATAAAATATCATGCTGATTAGAAACATTATCCCAACTGGTTAAATTAGTCCCATCTTTTAAAATTATAAGAACTTCATTATCACCTAAATCATAAATGCTGTCAGTTGTACTATTCAATTTTTCAAAATGCTCAAAATAATTACTTATTTCCCCAGACTTTAATAATTCTTCAGCTTCTTTTTCAAATTCGTTTCCACTAGATTCAAATTTAACATCCAGTTCTTTAGTGACAGTATTTTCATGAATTCTCTCTAATAAACTTTCAAGACTCCATTCATTATATGCTCCCTCTTCTTCACCCTCATAACTAAGATTGCTGTCTAAAACCACAGCAAATAACTGTTCAATAGGGCCATCTTCAATGCTTTCTTTAGTGATAGGCCAATCTTCATAAGTCATGCGAGGGTCAAGTGCTCCGACATCAGGTAGATACGCATATCCTGGAGTGACATGATATTCATCCCCTTCCTTGCATACGTTTATTCCAATATGGCAAATAAAATCAGTATTTGGAGGGAAATAATCCACGGAACATGCAGCAGAAACACCATGTTCTGCATCTATATAAAATGAAACCGCTTCAGGTTCATCCTCAAAATCGTAATCCTCTTCATCGATTGGCTCATCATACATGTCCTCATCATCAAAGCCATAATATTCCCGGTAAAGACTATCTAAATAGCCCTCTTCATAATATCTATCATCAAAGACAAAGTCAGTATCACTTATATCTTCAAATGAACCGCAATTATCAATAACAAACTGGCCCATTACGATAAATATTCCATTGCCTTCTCCAATACTATCTAAAACCCATGTTTCATAATCTTTATCTTTTGAAAGATCTCTCTCAACAAATCTATTATTTTCATCAAGTGATTCAACATATCCGTTTCCAAAAATACTTATTTTTTTAGATTCTAATCTTTCCATAGCTTTTAAAGCATATTGATATAAGAGTTCTTTTTCTAACATAAAATATAACCACTAAAATAGCATATGTTTAAAAATAGTTAATTTATAAAGAATAGGATTTTTAATATTATTTATTGGAATAGCATTATTTAAAATTACTCAAAAATAGAAAAATAGTAGAAGTGGAACTACAATAGTTTCAAAAAACATATATGAAGGGGGTGATATGTAATTGGTTCAGGTTTAGTAAAAGATTAGTTACTGTAATTATATATTTAGTTTCTAATTATAAAAACTTTTTTAAAATTCACTGAAAATTATTATTCTCTATTTATTAATATTTTGACTATTATGATTGTCAATATCACTAAAATAAAGAATATGATTAATCCTGTTGGAGATTTCCCATTGAATAATATATAACCTATATCAAAAATAACATATAACAATACCACTCCTAAAACTGGTGATAAAATTAATCCTAAAATACATGCTGCATCACTATCAAAACCACTCATAATATCCCTCACATATGTCCAATACCTAAAACAGATAAAACAAAAAGAACAATAGCCCACATTAAAACAGCAATTGCTAATCCTAAACCAGTATGCAAAGCATTCTTAATTTTTTCAAAAACAAAATAACCAACTAACAATTTTTCCAAATCTTTCCTACCCATACATAAACCCCTACATATTTTAAAAAAAAATAGATAATATTAATTTATTTTCTAAATATTTAAATATTTTGTAAATAGTAAGAGTAGAGATTATCCTTGCTATCCCAAAAAACAGAAATGATTCTGCAAAACCAACTTCTTAAGGATAATCTCTTCAGAGGCACAAAAAGGAAAAATAGAAAAAATAAATTTTTTTTTTTTTATTCGGTAAATCCATTAAATTAATAAAATTCATAGTAATTTACCGTTAAAATCTAGAAAAAAGAAACAAGCCTAATCAAAAACTAGAACAAATGTAAAATAATAGTAAAAACAATGAAAAAATTAAAAATTTTTCATTATATTTTGTTAGAGAATTGCATTTACAAGATTTCATATATTCCATTCAACCAACATATTAGAAATTTAGAAAACATTTATATGTTTTGGTTCTAAATTTTTATATAACTGATAATTTAATTTTTAAAAATAAAAATAATATGTGAAGAGGTTTAAAAATGGGAGATATAGTTAGTTGGGACGAACTTTGTGATTTCGCTTTTCTTGTATTGCAACTTTTAGATAAAGCTACTTTATTTTCAAAAAAGGAAGTTCTTGAAGAGTATGAAAAACATAAAAATGATAAAAATTTTGGAGATTGGGTTTTTGAAAAAGCAATTTTCCCTAATGGAGAGGAATTAGATTTTTTCAATATTTCAAAATATACTTTAGATGATCTAATATATAAAAAAGATATTACTAATGCTGATTGGTATATTTTGAAAGAAAAGTTTGAATCAGAAAATCAATTTTATAATGATTATGAAAGGAGTATAGACTTTGGAGATTATCTAATGAAAAATTCCCGTGAGACATATTATGACTATATGGATTTTGAAAGTGAACTAATGCAAGAATATGAAGAATACTTAAGAGGATTTAATCTACCTGTAATTGATTTAATTTTTGGTAGTGAAGAACGTAAAGAGATTTTTCGTCAAGTATTTTTTAAAATAATAAGTAACTTAAACAAAGGTGCTCCTATAGAATCTATAGAGAATATAAATGATATAGTAAAAAATAAAGAGGATTTATATAATTTTGTATTGAATCATATTGAGAATATGTTAGGATTAGATGAGAAATATATTAATTATCCAGATTTAAGAGATTTTTTAGTCACTGTTCTTTTTGATGGCACTGAAATTAAACAGAATGCAACAATTTTGCATATTCTTCCTGAAACTCCTTTTATATTTTCATGCGTAGAGTATATGAGAAGTCAAAATCCGGAATGTCACCCTCATTTATATATAATTACTCCTAGCAAACGTATGAATTTATTATTCGATCTTTTAGATATTATTAATCCTGTTGAGTCAATATATTATATTTACAGTTTTGATAAAGAAGAAATACTGCCTTTAAGTTATTATGATCTTTCTAATGAAGGAAATCAATTTGATTTTATTATTCAATCTAATTTCTCAGTGCAAGATCTGATTGATAAAGAATACAATATTTCCAGTTATAATTTCCAAATATCTTCAAGATTAATGTACCTTAGTCAATTTGATTTTATTGGCCTTTATGATAACTGGTTGAAAGAAGATTTATTAGAATCCTTAATTCTCATTCCTTTTGAAAATACAATAACATCCTCTCCTTTTGAAGAAGAAGAGGATGTCTTTAAACTTGGATTAGTAACTACGCTTAATTACAATAAATCCCAAAAACAAAAAAATAAATTTTTGAGTGTTGATAAAAATCTTAATTATGATGTAACTTCAAAAAAACATAGCTTAGAAGATTTTAGAAACATAGTTAAAAATAATGAAATATATGAAAGTTCTTTAAGATCATTTTCTGAATTTATTGATAGTGATAATAGTAAAATATTTAATATTGAAAATTATATGGGTAAAAATAAGTATGACTGGCGCCATAGGATATTAGATTTTAATTTTAATGATGAGATGTATGATGTTAAAATGAAATCTCAAAAAAAATATTTTGAAATAGGATATATTGAAGATAAAAAAAGAATTACAAAAAATTTAGATTATCCTATTGTAAAACTTGGCAGTTTAGTTGAGGAAGTCACAGATTATGACATGATAGAATCTAAGCTTAAATCTGAAGAAAAAATTTTGTATATTGTAGATGATATAGAATATGCAGATCAAATAGTATTTTTTGGCTCAGAAATTGGAGACATATCTCATTACTGTATCAATAAAATAATTTCTGAAAAAGTATCAGTACAATATTTATACTACTTTTTAAATTCAGAATTAGGGAGAAATGAATTTTATTATCATCTTAGAGGACATGAAAAATTAAATGAAGATATATATAATATAAGGGTGCCTATCCCCCCTAAAGAAGAGCAAGACAAAATAGTGGAAGCTATGAACCGTAGTGATGAATTATTTGATGGAATGAAACAATTAAAAACAACAATTAACAAAAATTTCTTTAATTATGAAGGGAATTTAAATGCAGTTGAAGAATTTTTTGGAAAAGAAGAATTTGATGAAGAAACACAAGAGCTTTCAATTCCAAATAATTGGGAATATGCACATAGTGGTTTGATATGGCCTTTAGCAATAACTTATTTGTTAGCCACAAGTGGAGGTTTTGAAAAAGTTGAAAAAGCTAATAATTTATTAAGATTGTTTGAATTTACAGTTGCATTTAACTCCTATGTATTAATTAGTGGAATTCCAGATGAAATTTATGAAAAAAATAAAACTAAAATATGGGAACATGCTTATGATAAAAGGAACAATGCTGAGAAATATGTTAAAAGACTAAATTTAAGTTTTGGCTCATGGGATCACTTCCACGGCATTTTAACAGGAATTTATAAAAAAGAATTCAGAACAGAAATAAACAAAGAGTTTTATATGAATCTGATGGACAAAAATATAAGAAACAATTATACTAATTTAAAGAATGAAAGAAACGAACAATTCCATGGAGGCATTTCAAATGCTTATGAAGCCGAGACCTTGCTAAATGAACTTAATACTCCAAAACTAGAAATATTCAATCATCTGAATTCATGTTATGAAAAATTTAGATTATATTACACTACTGGAAGAGTAGATATGAAAACTAAAGAACATGAAATAATTTTTTTAAATGGTCCTTATTCCATGCCTATATATTCGACTGTTATTAATGAAGAAATTCTAGAACCCGAATCATTATATTTGCATGACCTTATAGAAAATAAATTCACTAAATTAAATGAGAACTTAATAAAATTTAAAGCTGTAGATGAAAATAAACATGATTGGAGATTATATATTTTCATAGGCTTTGAAACAGATAAATATGGAATGAAAAAAGCAAAATATAGATGCTATCAAAGAAGAGAGGAAGATCTACTTGAAGACATAGATTTGAATGAATTAATGTAATTTTTAAATAATTAACATTATCTTTTTAAATATATTCCGTGTCAAGAAATATGATAATATTAGATAAAATAAAAATTAAAGATAATCTCATATAAATTATCATAATGAATAAAATTCGTAAAGAGAATATTATTTTAAAAAAATTTATTTTATTATTAATTTAAAATAATTATGGCAAATATAGATGAAACATGAATTGAAAATTTTTTCGAAAATTTTTATAAAAAAGATAGTACGGAAACTGAAATAGAAGAATATTTAAAATATAAAAATAAACATATGCACCAACATCTTTACCAATACACTAAAGTAAAATATGCTAAAAGTTTATTGTGTGATAAATAATGTATTTACGAAATATTGGAGATTTAAATGACCTTTTGAATGAGACTTATTGATTACTCTGGACAATCATAATATTAAAATAATCTATGACGAAGATTTAAAATTAACTATAGACAAAAAAGAAGAAATTGAAAATCAAATAAAAATACATGCAAAGAAACAATCAATAGAAAAATGGGAACAATAAAAAAAAAAAATTTAAAGTAATATGTTTTTCTGAAAGAAAGGATATAAATCCTATGTGGGCTCATTATGGAGATAATCATGAATGAATGCATACCATACGATTTAAAAGAAAATGATATCTTTAGAGACCAATGTATCCCAATTTATTATGTAAATAATACTAATAATGATACTGTAATTGAGAAAATTCAAGCAGGAGGTTTTGTGAAAAACAGATTAATTTGGGGAGTTTTCTCAAAGAAATCTAAAGATTGGGGATATGAAGAAGAATGGAGATTAATTTATGACCATCAAGCCCCTGATAATATTACACCTATACTCTCTAACAATATTAATAAAAAATATGTTCCTTTTTTAAAACCAAAAGCCGTGTATAGGATTAAAAATAGTTGATGAATGCAAAAAATCAATAATCGATATGTGTAACTATAATGATATCTATGTCTTTCAAATGGTGAAAAGTAATTCTAATTATAATTTAAAATCTATTGAAATTTAAAATAAGAATTTTAAAAAAATATTCTATATTTCTTAAGTTAATCTTCTATCAATTAAATTTCATCGGTCCTAAAATTAAATGATAAAAAAGAAGCATTTATTTTGAACATATTCTTTAATAGAGTATGAAAAAATGTAAAAGAAGAAATTATCCAAATTCTCTCTTTATGAAGTAGGATAATTATTTAACTGATAAAATGATATTACATCAAATAATGATTTAAACACTTTAGAAATACAATGTATAATTTATAATCCCTCTAATAAAATAGAATTAGAAGGTAGTATAGAAATATTAGAAGAAGTTATTGATACTATAAATAAAGATTCTGAACTATATTTATTATTTTGTGATTTACTATCAATAGCTTACCAAAAAATGATTGAAAATGAGTACTGGATCGATAAAAATGTAGTCAAATATTTAAAAAAATCTATTTACTACTGTAATGAAATTAGTAAAAATTATCAAAGAATAGAAAATAATAATGAAACTCCTATTAATCAATATGTTGCTATGTTAGAAGAAGCAAATTGTTTTTCCAAACTTGCTGATTATGAAAATGAAGAAGAGAATTATAAAAAATCTTTAAAACTCTATGATAAAGTCATAAAAAATACTAAGGACAAACAAGCAAAATATCTTAGCATAATGAATAAATCAAAAGTTCAAATAATCATTTATGAAAAAAATATTAGATCTTTTAAAGAAATTAATAAAAATTTAAATAAAATAAATCAAGCTATTTTAACACTACAAGAATCATTAAACTTTTTTAAACAGCACGAAGAACTAGAAGAAAATTGTTCTATTTGTTTGGCAAATATTCGAAGAGCTAGAAGTATTTATAAATCATTTACCAGACATTATTTTAAAATTTACATGAAATATAAACCAAGCAAATATGAGAAAATTAACAAAATAAAAACATATAAATTCGAGGTAATTTATGATTAAAGAGATTGAAATTGGAGATATAATTGGATTACATTCCGAAGTAATAAAAAAATCTAGTGGAGCTTTTGGTACTGTTTTTATTTGCAAAGATATTAGATATGACATAACATATGCCTTGAAAACTTTTCATGACAAATATATCGGAAACGACAATGAAGAAGAAATCATAAAATTATTCGAACAAGAAGCGTGGAACTGGATTGATTTAAATCAACACCCCAATATCGTAGCTGCTTATGATTTTATGAATCTAGATTACAGGCATTTTTTAATGTTAGAAGCTATATGTCCAGAAAATGGAAAACAAAGTTTAACAGATTATTTGAATGATGATCTTGATGAATTAACTGTTATTGATTGGGGAATACAATTTGCTTATGGTATGGAATATGCTCATTCACATGGTATCAAAGCACATAGAGATCTTAAACCAGACAACATATTAATTAATAATGATAATATTTTAAAAATTAGTGATTTTGGATTAGCTGATTTTTTAGACAAAACATTTAACGTTATATCTAAAAGTGAAGAGGAATATTATAGATTCTATGGAACAGAAGCATATTCTGCTCCTGAATGTTTCGATAGTGAGTACTCTATACAATCAGACATTTATAGTTTTGGAATAATATTTTATCAAATTACAAATAAAGGAGACTTACCTTTTTATGCTGAATATTTTGAAGATTATGAAATTTTACATAAGACTAAAAAACCAAAAAAACTAAATTCAGATTTATGGCCAATAATTTCAAAATGTTTAGAAAAAGATTCAAATGATAGATATGAAAATTTTACAGAAATAAAAAAAGATTTAATAAATTTATTTTCAAAGAAATCTGATAAAAAGCCATACAAACCTACTATTTCACAAGATAAAAGTGTTCTTGGAGAATATGCTGAAAAAAATCTTCATTTTGGATTTAATACAGAAGCAGAAGCAGAATATAGAAAAGCAATTGAAGAAGATCCAAATAATTTTATAATTCAATTTAATTTAGCTGTTAGCTTATTAAATAATGAAAAAATAGAAGAAGCAAAAAATATCTTAAAAAAATTAGAAAATAAAGATTATTTAATTCCTGAATTATATTATAATTTGGGTTATATTTATACAATAAAAGAAGACCATGAAAAAGCAGTAGAATATTATAAATTATCTATTGATTTATCAATAGATTCCTTTGATTACTTGCAAGCTTATATAAACTTAGCTAATGAATTTAGAATCATGGGGGAACCAATGAAATCTATAATTTATCTTAAAAAAGCACTTTCTCTGAAGCAGAAATGTTTAATGATAGCAAATAACTTAACTTTATCCTATTTAGAAAATAATAACTTTAAAGAAGCCAAAGAATTATTTAAAAACTTTGAAGAAAAAATTAAGAATAATGATTTTATTGGAAATGAAAAAGAGGTTTCAGGATTTTATTATATTTGGGGAAAATTATATTTAAATGAGAATAACTACCAAAAATCTATAGCTTTCTTTACAGAGTCATTAAAATATGATGAAGATAATATTGAAACACATCTTGATTTAACATTTGTTGAAATGAAATGTGGAATGAACACGGAAGAAAAATTAAAAGAATTGATTAAAAAATATTCTGATAATCGCTTGAAATATCTATTAGCAAATTTATATTTTATTTATAGAAAATTCCACGAAGGTATAGAAATATACAATCAATTAATAATAGATGAATTTTATTTAGTAAATAACTTTTTTATATTAAACTATTTATTACCTAAAAAAGAATATTCTAAACTTTTAATATCTTTCAATAATTTTATTAATAAAAATTTAGAAAATAATGAAGATGATATTACATTATTAACATTTAAAGGCATGATACTTATTGATATTGGTAATTTTGAAGAAGCAGATAAGAATTTAGATAATATCTTAAAAATTGAGGCAAAAAATGAAATAGAAGAAAAATATCGTGAAATATATTTACATAGTATGGGAGGATGTTAAAATCCGTATTTAAAGAAAAATATCACTAAATAAATATAATTTTTATGATAGATATATTTAAAATAATTTTTTTCCATATTCTTTCCAAAAAGAACTTGAACTCATTATAATCCATTATCTCAACCATATCAAATAATCCAAGTTCTCTCAATCTATCAAAAGGCTTTCTTAAGATAAACCTATAGGAACCAACCCTATCTGCAGTTGGATTCCTCTTATCACAAACCGCTACAACAATATAAACCTTCTAATGCTTGACAGGAACTCACTTAAATCCAACTTTTCCTCATCAGAAATACTATTTTTATTGCAATAATCCTTATAGACATTAGGCAATGCCAAGTCAAGGGTTTCAAATGGCTTTAACCTTAGCTTAAATGCAAGTTCATCACCATAACTATTGTAAACCCATTGCAATCTTTCATAATACTTGTCATAACATTCTGAATCCTTATTCATATTATACAAGATATCCTGAAGCTCTCCTCTTTTGCTGTTTCTATCTATTCACTCCCTTGTACTCTGTGAAATATGGGACTTTTCTCTTTTTATCCAAATACAACCCGTCTACTGTAGATGGCAGGTTACAGATATCTATAGTTTCTACATCCCTACAAATATCGTCAAAGGAATACATCATGAAATCACTACTTACAAGAGGTTCCTTGCTTTTGCTTACACATTCCTTGTGTTTAATTAAAGGGCAATCCTCATTATGAATCAAATATGAATCTTTTGGAAATCAAAGACCATAATAATGAGATAATCATATTAAATTTCCCATAAAAGCAAAAATAATATTTTTTGAATGATGAAACATAATTTTTAAAAATCCCTGTAAGGGTAAACTCCTCTTCTACCATACTCATTCTTTAGCCATGCACTTAAAATCCTATCGGAAACGGCATAACGAGATTCCTCATATACTATTAACCCTTTATTCAAAAGATTATTCAAGGAAGCTCCAATACCTCCGTTAGTAACATTTAAAGTCCTGGCAATATCCACCCTTCTTAATGGCCCATCCAATAATGTGGTGATGATCTTCTGCTCTTGCTTGCTCAAGTTTTTCTAATCGCCATAATTTTTTATATTTATAGATATTTAAAAGTATCAAAAACACATTACATAATGCAAAAAAGATACAATGCAAAAAGTATCAAAAACACATTACATAATTAATAAATTAAAATCTGTAATGAAATTGGTTAAAATTGGCTTAAAACTACAAATAACATTTTAATCAAAACCCCCTATTTAAAAAAATCTAATTTTGTCTAAAAATTATCCTGAATTTTGAAAAATGTTTATTCAAAAAAAGGATTTATAAATTTTTATTTTTTAAATTTCATAAATTTAAAAAAACACCTTATTTTACTACTTTTGTTTAATTTTTAATCCAAAATAAATGGAAAAATTAAACATGATTCAAAAAGCAATTTTAAATATCTAAAAAGGAATATAATCAATCGATAGGACCTGTGGAAAAATGAGCTAAACGAATTAAAAACTTAAAAAAGGGTTTGTGATGCAAATGACACACCATATCATATACAGATGCGAAAAGTGCAAGTCCAAACTGATAAGTCGGAACCTGTTTTTTTATCTGAACTATGAGAATGAAATTAAAGTGGCAAGCAGTCCCACTTTAGCCATGGAAGAAAGCAAATCCTCATCACTTACAGGAATCATTAAGGAGACATTCTGCACAAACTGCAATAAGGATATACAGGTTTTTGAAATCGATTTGGAGAACAGCTTATACAGCTGTCAGGATGCAGTGGATCTGCTTAAGGACAGCTTAATCGAAAGGAGGCATTTCATAGAGGAAAAATACAAAAAATCATTGAAATTGCATAAGCTGATTAAAAAAAGGAGATTTGTTCTGGAAATATATAATTTCCTATTGGAAAATGAAAGGTATTTCAAGGACTTGATCAATAATTTCACAACTGACTATGAGCTCTTGGAAGACAAGAACTATATCAAGCTGGAATACTTGAATCATCTAATCAAGACCTATGATAAAACAAAATATGCAATAAGCATCAGGAACAATGATTTCTTCATAAGCCTAAATGATGTGAAAATAAGAAAGAACACATGTCCCAATTGCCTAAAGGAAATTAGCTTTATAGATGAGAATGAGATATGTCCATTATGCGGCAATAGGCTATTTATAGACAAGGTAATTTACATTGATTAAGGATTTGAATAATGAAAGGACATTTAATGGTTATCACCATTTTCAACTTTGATAAAATTGATAGGAAACTATTTTTAAAAATGATTTTTGATGTGAGAAAAATGAGAGAAGACAATTTTGAGACGAAACTTATCCAAAAGGAAGAGAAAAGGAACACTGAAGAAATAACAGCAACAAAGGAAAAGAAAAGTAACACTGAAGAAATAACCTCAACTAAGGAAAAGAAAAGTAACACTGAAGAAATAACCTCAACTAAGGAAGAGAAAAGAAAAAATGAAGAGATGACAGAACCTGAGGAAGAGGAACTCACTTTGGCAAATAAGATCATAGTTGCAATAGGATACATTTGCTCAATAGCAATTCCTGTAGTTGGATTAGTCTATGGAATCATATTGCTTATGGTGAAGAATGAGCCAACAATATACCGAAAGCATGCTCCTTATATCATAATAATTTCAATAATCCTATGTTTTATAATTGCATTAATTGAAATGATATACTATCATATCATTTAAGATAATAAAAGATTAAGGAATGATAAAGATATCCATTTAAATAATAAAACATGATAGGAATAATAAAACTAGAACACCCCTAAGAGAAAGAAAATTAGACTGAAATAATTACACTTCAACACCCATTTAGGGAATAAGAATAAAAAGCTGTTTAAAATGTTAAAGAAAACAATTGCAATAATATTAATAGTAGCTGCAATACTCACTGTATCATATCTTTATCCCAGCACCAATTTGGAAACGGAAATATTTTGCTACGGAAACAGCATTAGCTCCAAAGGGGAATATATAACAGTCCATCTGCTGCATAAAGATAGCTCTAAACTCACTACAGACAGTTTCAGGTATATTCCACTAAAAGATATGCCACTTTCCATCAATATAAGAGATAAGGAAAACAAGACAAAATCATACAACATGACAACAAATGCAAAGGGACAGGTCCTAATTGATTCCCTTGAAAAAAGGAACTATCATGTTTCAGTGGTGTTTAAGGGAAAATACAATTACAAGCCCTCCAGATGGGAAGGGGATATAGACTTGAAAAACCCTAACTCAAGCTATAGGCATGAATCTTTGACTTAAAATCATGATATGAATATTTAAAAAAGAATGAAAAAAAGATTAAAAAATAAATAACTGCTTTTTATCTATACAACATTACTTTATAATAATAATTTCATTATAAAACATTAGCTCAGATTTACGGTATTACAATAAAATATTATAAAACATTAACTCAGATTAAGTTTATTATAATCTAATCCTTATAAACCATTAGCTCAGATTAACTATATTATAATATAACATTAGTTGGAAATTAACCATATCTTCAAATATAGAAAGTTCCATTATAGACATAAATCTTGTTTCTCAAGTCAATGGTTCCATTCCATTGGGAAGACTTGTAAAAGCTGTCCCCTGCAAAGTAAGCTGTCAGATTGTACTTCTCATTCTTCAAATCGCTTATAACTGCTCCGCCGCTTGAATTGGTAGTGAGATTATAAATGGTTGATTCGCCATAACTGTCTGTCAGGTTAGCGAGTATAGGCTTATCAGACAAATACACATAAGATGGAGTTCCATTCTCTGTTTCATTGTAATATAGGGAAAACATTATATAACTATTGTCTGAAGATCTGCTAACGCCATGACAATTTAAATTTGTATCTGTTGTAGGGTAAATCATATAAGCGCTCACTATTATGAGTATTAAAATTGCTATACTTACTATCCATGTCCTATCCATAAATAACACCTCAAAAGCTCAATATGAATCAATCTATAAAAGATTATGAAATAAATCATAAAGCCAAATCCATCAAATAGCCATAATAAACTATCAATCCATTGATATGAACTGCATTCCATAATCCTTTATAAAATCTCTTTATTCATAGAAATAATATAATTTATTTATTAATAAAGATAATCAAAAGCAGTTTGTTTAAAAACTTTTTGGAAATTTAATTAATATATGAACAAAAATCTAAAAAAATCTGTTTTTAATGGATTTAAATTGTTTGTTAAGTATAAAATAAAAAAATGGATTGAATCATTTGACAAATCCTGAATTCCAATAGCTAAAAATATACAAAATGCTAATCCAACTGACTGAAAATAAAAAAGCAATTGGGGATTAACAATCCGAATAAGTGAATGAAAAAAGCTATTGTGGTTTACTCTAATGAGATGAAAATAAAAATTTGATATTCCCTCTGATTGCCTCTTAAGGACAAAAGCCCCTAATCATAGCCCTAAATGATTAAAGAGTAAAAAAAATCAATTCAAGAAAAATAAACAATGTCCAATAAAACAATTACATTTTAAAATAACGTTCATAATAAATTAAACTTTCTAATTTTATCTTATTTTCAAATAATTATATCCAACATAAATATTGATTTAGACAATTTTGTTTAAATATTTTATTTAAAATGATAAAAAATTAAAAAATGTTCAAAAACAAGTTTTATAAGATTAAATATCCTACAATTAATTAATTAAGAAAGAAATTTTTTAATTAGGAGAAAAGATGTGAGAAAAATGAGCAATGAGGAAAAAATAGAAGAGGTAATTGAAAGCACTGAAAACAAAGAGAATCAAGATGAAATAATAAATGCCGAAAGCGAAACGGAAGAAAATCAAGATGAAACCATAAATGCTGAAAGCGAAATGGAAGAGGAAATAAAATTTGATGATGAAACATTTTTCAAAAGCGATAATGTAGAGAGAAAAACAGAAAAGACAAGCAATCTAAATAAGATCATAATAATAGTTGGGTATATATTTGCACTGCTCATTCCGTTGATTGGTCTTATATATGGAATAATATTGGCTATCATCAACAAGCCTCCTTCCTATAGGGAGCATGGAATATACATTATACTCCTTTCATTAATCATGTGGATTGTCTATATCCTAATAGGTATTGCAGTCATTCCATAGATTGCCATAAAATCTTTTATTTAACATAATTTTTATAATTTTTTTATTTATTTTCATTATTTTTATTTCAGCCCTTAAAGAAAGAATTTTCATTCGATGGTAAAACATCTTAATTTTCACTTAAATACAACAAGAAAAAAATTTTCATTCGATGGTAAAACATCTTAATTTTCACTTAAATACAACAAGAAAAGAATTTTCATCCAATAATATTATCATCTTAATTTTCACTTAAATACAACAAGAAAAGAATTTTCATCCAATGATCTTATAATTAATTTTAATAAGTCATTAAGAAGAATCTTCCTATTAATTTTCACGTTAATTTTATTTCAGGATTCATTTAAAGCTACTTCAAGGAATCTATGTATCAATATCATTTTCAAACTAAGTATCTTATAGGCTGGTGATTTTATGACCCATTACACTAAATATAAATGCAAGAAATGCGATTCAACATTCGTCAACTATGACCAATTTTTTTATTTAGATCCAAAAACCAATGAAATCAATATAGAAAATAGGGTTTTGTTGGCAATGGAAGAGAGTGAATCTTCACCTTTAGTGGGGAATATAATAGAAACCTATTGTGGAAACTGCAATAAAAGGGTAATCATCTATGAAATCAACCCATTTGAATCAAGATATGGTGCATGCGCATCAATAAACATACTTAAAAATAGCCTAACTAGACAACACGAGTTCATCTTGGAAAAATTCAAAAAGGCAGTTGAATTGAATTTCATCATTAGCAATAAGGTGGAAATCGATGTTTATGACTTCATTCTGGAAAATGAAAAATACTTTAAGGAATTGCTTGAGGAATTGATTGATTCCAATGGAAGGCTTGAGAATCTGAAATCAAAGCTTAATAAGATAATCATCTATCTGGAATATTATATAAGCACATACATAAACAGCATTACAATCATCAGCATTATCTATGGAAGTTATTTCTATACATTGAATGAGGAGAAATTCAAAAGGGACATTTGCCCAAATTGCCAAAAGAAGATCTCATACCTTACTGAAGATGAGATATGCCCTATTTGCGGTGGAGAATTAAAAATCGAAGATAAAGTTTATCTCGATTAATCCTCCATTTTTCTTTTTGACCTAATCTACTTTTTAAAAAACTAATTTTAATGATTTAATGCAAATTATTAAAAAAAAAAAAACTAATTAGTGTTTTAATGATTTAATGCAAATTATTAAAAAAAAAAACTAATTATGTTTTAATGATTTAATGCAAATTATTAAAAAAAAAACTAATTATGTTTTAATGATTTAAACTTGCTTTTTAAAAAAAATAAGGTCTCATCCAAAAAAACTAATTTTAGAATGTAAAATATAAATTATATGTAATATTTCCTAAAAAAATCATTCATAAAAATTGATTATTAGGTCTAGGAAATTATTAAAACAATTTTCAAGTGGCCCTAATTTACGGGAAAACCTCTTGAATCCTTTAATGTCCTCACAATCAAATGCCCTTAATAAGACAATCGCAACAACATATATTATTGGACAGATAATCAATCCCAACACTAAACCAAAACTATCATTAGGCAATAGAAGAGAGGGAAATGTCATTATCAATGATGCAATCAGTACCTTTAATAGAAATTTATAGGGAGGATTAGTTTTTGTCAGATTGAATTGTATCATAAACATTGGAACAGTCATGGCAAATGAAGCAATTGAAGTGGCTAATGCAGCTCCAACTAGGCCATAGAGAGGAATCAAGTGCCATCCTAGAACGAATGTGACGAAACATCCGAATATAAGCAGGTACAAAGGAATTCTTGGATTGCCAATCCCCTGAACAATGCTAGCGGAAATGGAATATATGGAATAGAATGCCATGCCAAGCACCAAAATGGATAATGCACTGAAACCATTCATATATTCAGGATTAGCAAAAAACAATAAGCCCAATATCTCCCTAGAGAATATGGCTATGCCCAAAGACATGGGTACAATGAAAAATAGCCCATACTTATATGATTCATCGACATATCTTTGAAGCAAAAAGTCGTCCCTAATTGCAAAGGCTTCTGAAGCTGCAGGCAAAATTGATGTGGCAATGGAACTGGAAATGATTAAGGGCAACCTAGCAATCGGATCCGCTACACCAAAGTAGCCGATAACGCTAGTTGTTAAGAATACTCCCATAATGAATGTGCAGATACTATAAATCCCCATTTCAGCCAATCCTGTAATTGAAACTGGAATGGCAAATGTAACCAAGCGCCTAGCCAAATCCAACTCATCCCTCAATGAAAATTCAAAATTCTCATTAGGCCTAGGCAAATACTTGCCCATATACCTTTTAAAGATATAAATGGCTGAAATCGATGAAACCGCAAACCCAAACACTGACCCTAAAACAGCTCCAAAAGCAGATAAGCCTATAAGAACAAAACCAGTGGCAGCGAGAATCATAAATATTTGCTCAATGGCACGGGTATATAATATATACTCCATTTTATATACCCCTTGAAAAGCCCCTCGAAATCCTCCAACGATTACACTGAAAGGGGTTATCAAACCAACAGCCTGCAAAGGTAGCAATGCAATTGGTTTTCTGTAGAATTCATAAGCCATCCATGGAGCTACAACGACAATCATGATAAATCCAAAGAACAGACCTAATAATACCATAATCTTTAAAGCCGTGAAAACGGTTTGTCTAGCCAAATCCTCCTCATTTAAGCTGTTATACTCTGAAATATATTTTGCAATTGCTGGAGGCAAACCTCCTGCAGATAGAATTTGAAAGATGCCTTGAAGAGGGGTTGTTAATGTGAATATGCCATATGCAGAAGTCCCTAATAGGGAAGCCATCAAATATTTGTATATGTAACCTCCAACACGGAAGATGACATTCCCCACTAGTATCAAGACACTGTTCTTAACTAATTTAGAGCCCATCATACCACTTGAAACGATGAAATCTTAAAGAATATTTATTGATAAAGAGAATTATAGGACATTCAATTGTTCAAGCTAACAATATACTCATTTACAATTGGAATGGAAATGCTATAGCAATCCCCATTTTCAGATTTGAACAATTTGAAATCCAAGGAATCCAGTATCTCTTCCACAAGATTAACATTGAATCCGCCCTTGCTTTCAGACTCATTCTCTTTTTTAATTGTTAAGGAAGCTGACCCATTTTTCTTCTTTAAGCTGATAAGAATCTCATCATCAGCGAAAATGTTGTATACAAATTCATAAAGAATAATTCCCAAAAAGGTTAAGGAACCTATATTGATATGAATATCTTCCAAATTCAACTTATAATTCAGCTTTAAATTTTCATCCTTGGATAAGTAATCCAAGACCTCATTGATGTAAACCTTAAGGCTTATATTCAATAAGTCAAAATCCTTTCCAATATAGCGATGAATCAAGAGCAAAACATTAATTCTCCTTTGGAAATTTTCCAGAATGCTTGTTTTATCCAATCCTGAATTCAGGCTATAATCCATTATATTTATAAAAATATAAAAAAGATCCTTTATTAGAACATGGGAGTCATTCAATAGCTTTTCTTCAGATTTTTTAGTTTTTTCCAATTTTTGATTGATGTCTGTTATCTCGTTTAAAAGAAGGTCCATCTTAGTCAGATTTTCCTTTAACTTATTTTCAATAAGAATTCTGTCTGTATTGTCCTTTAAAAATCCTATATAATCTAGATTTACACCATTTTCATTGAATTCCCCTTCCATAATGAAGTTTATGTACTTTTCCCTATTCTTTTCAGTGATGATTCTGAAATTAGTGTTGATTGTATCATAATTTTTAGAAAAATTGTTTAGCTCCGATTTGAAATTCTCCTTATCTGAATCAGATATGTATTTGCTAAATTCAATTTCGCTTAAATTATCGGAATCTTCAAGAACATAATCATTAATCCTGCTTAAATCCTCTCTTTCAATGGAGTCATCCTCATAATCCTCTTCCCTAATAGAGAAAACATCCTCAGAATCATCAGAATCACCTCCAATGGAGAAAACATATTTAGAATCATCAGAATCCCCACCAATAGCTAAAACATCCTCAGAATCATCAGAATCCGGACCAGTAGCTAAAACATCCTCAGAATCATCAGAATCCCCACCAGTAGCTAAAACATCCTCAGAATCATCAGAATCCCCACTAATAGCTAAAACAGAATCGGATTCCTCATCGAAATCAGCAAAACTGATTATATGATTAAAATCTCCTGAACTTAAGTCAAGAATATTATATATTCCTTTGGAGAATACTGTAGACTTGTCCAATTGACTGAATATGTCAAAGGAATCAACGCTTCCCTTTTTCAAATCATCATAGATATCATCCTTTAGGACTTGTTCCTTTTCCATATTCTTAATATCATTGTTCATGATGCTCTCTTCAAGGAATTCCTCATCATAGCGTTCTTCAGAATCATTCAGATAGTTTTTTTGCTTAGATTTCTTCTTATAGAATCCTGCAATGTCATTTTCATATTGGACTAGATTCAAGGTATCCCTTAATAAGTAAGCCTCCAATTCATATTCCTTTTCATCTGTTATTTCCTTAAAGAAAATCTTGACGGCAGGATTATAATTATGGCTTGAAGGAGATGCGAATGCTCGAAGCCATCTCCTTTTGTCCTTTGAATCGATTATGGAAAATTCGAATGTTTCAAAGAAGGATTTCCTATTGAGAAGATTATTCAATATCATGTCCAACTCATCATGATTGATGTCTATTAAATTGAGATTCGCAAAATCATATAAACCAAGTATTTCACTTTCCTCTATGCTGAAATAATCTAAAAACTTATCATTGACCTTCAGTATTTCATTCCCTTCAATAAGAATGTATGGCCTTTCGGAATTATTGAAAAACTCCTCTCCAGCGAAGTACAGCAAGTCCAGATCCTCTTCAAAATAGGATAGATGAAAAAGCTTATCCTCTAAAAAGAATAGCTTATGCCTATAGATTGATATTAGGATATCATCTATATACTTGACTTCCCTAAACTCATAGGGTTCCTTATTTATGGCAACATCATTAAAAATCTTAAGCAATTTATTCTCTCTTAAAAAAGGGAACAGCTTTGAAAAGTATCTTCCTATGACATTGCTGTAATCCAAGACAAACTCATATTCATCAACATAGATTGAATTAATCAAGTCAATGTGGTTCTGTGAAATATATTCAACAATGAAATCCTGGCTGTTTTTACAATACCTTAATACTATCAGGTCCTGATTCAGCTTATCAAAGATCTTGAAGTTTTCATCATATTCCACTGATTTGACCTTAGGGGAATGTGTGAAAATTTCATATTTGCTTATATCGCTTATCTCTTTAATGATATTGCTTTCCATATCCTGTAGAACAATTCTCATTTAAATTCCCCCATCCATTTCAAACAGTATATTCGCTTCTGTGACTGATTCGTCGTTTACTATAAAAAGGTCATGTAATCTTGTTTCTTTAAGGCTCTTCAAAAATCCTAGAAGGTCTGAATAATCAAGATTTAACTTTTCATTATTGAATGCCCTTATTGATATTTTTATTAGATTGCCCTCTATGGCTCCACAAATGTCGAACCTTTCAATATCCACTTCATCCAATTTGAGAATATTCAAGAAATACTCACATAGAATCAGGTATAACAAGTCAATCTCATCCCTGCTGAATAGAATATCCTTATCTATATTGACGTTTATTATGCTTTCCTCAAAAAGTTTGGAGAAATAATTGTTCAGGAATATTCCTATAAAGTCCTCTAAGCTTAAATGCTCATAATATTCTAGCTTTTGGGAAATGATGTTATCTCTGCAAAGTATTTCAATTCTCCTTTGAAAGATCCTATAACGGTCATCAGATATTTCCCTATTGGAATCCAAATAAAAATTCAAGAGATAAATGAAAATATTTAAATTTTTATTCAGCTTATTATAGATATATTCCAGAATTAAAGACTCTCTTCCCAGTTCCTGTTCCAAATCCATTCTAGACTGCTGCAATTGTTTATATAATTTTCTATATTCCGTTAATTGATAATTTAACTCATTTTTTAATGATTCCTCATAACTTATATCCTGTGCAAATCCTGTAAGTGTTAACGGATCTTCCCCATATAATATGAATTCGCAATTTATGAACTTGATGTTTCCCTTTTTTGTCTTGATCCTGAAATTTAAATTGAATTTAAGAAAATCCTCTTTTTGCTCATTTATTTCGTCATATAGGTGAATCAAGTCAGTTTTAATGATGAAATCCTTAATGATGTCAAAAAACTCTTCAATTGTATTTATTTCTCTTGAAAGGTCCACTTGGCTTGGAGGAATTTCAAAAATGGAATAAATCTCATTAGACCAAAAGACCTTTCCATCTTTCACTTGACATACAGCTAATTTGCCCAATTTTAGAATGATCTCCTTTTTCCTGTTTAAGTCGGCAAATTCTTTTTTCAACTTCACTTCCCTTGTCTGGTCTATAAAAATCACTTCTATGGCGGGCTGATTGTTAAATGAAGTGGGATAAATGAACTCTTTGATATGCCTTATCTCACCATTATAATTCAATTCTATATTATCCTGAAAGAAAAACTGCTTACGGTTTAGAATATCATCAAGTATATACTTTAGTTCTTCAATGCTTGCAAATTCCCTAGAGATTATATTTTTATTGAACATTTCCAACTCACCGATATCAGATAACTTGACATTGTTTATCTTGCAGAATGTTCGGTTTCCATAAACCCATTTGTTGGCCTGTATGATTCCCACGCTTAAGTTTGAATTTTCTATTGTTTCCTTGTTGGACTTGTTCAATATATCCAAATCATTTGAATTGCTTATTTTAAAGTAAAGCATGTTCTTGAATCTGAAAAACTTATATACATTTGAGGATATGAGTATGTCCTCTACATAGCGCAAAACCTTGAATTCCAAATCATAATCGTTATTGTATGAATCAAAGAGCAAGTCCCTTATGTTCAAGTCCTTTAGAAAATCCAGGGAGTCGAATAGGTAAGCTCCCTTGACTTCATCCAGATCAATGTTAAAGTAGTCCAAGAGACGCTTGTTTAAAAAACAGACTAAAAAATCGTTGCGGCTCATGTCTGGAGATAAAACTCCTAATGAAAAATCCAATTCATCAAAGAAAGATGGATTGAATACTATTTTTTTCCTTTTCTTTTTAAATGAGAAATTATTAAAAGGGTATTCTTTAATGTACCTTTGCTTAGTGATTAGATTTCCTTCCATGTCCTCTATAATTGTAGTTAACATTTTATCACCTATATGTTTCGATTTAAATAGAATCTGATAATTTAAAGCCATTCAATTATTAAAATGTTTTTTTAAGATGACTAGCTATCCACCTAATCAGATTTTGATTTTAATGGAAGATACAAATATTAACACAATCAATCCTTAAAAAAATAATATACCTATTTAATCTTTTAGATTAAGATAAAAAATCTTAATGTCAGTATATATAATTAATCTTCAAGGTATAAATACTTATTTATTTGCGTTTGAATATTCAAATAAGCTTTAAATTTATTTAAATGAATCGAACCCAAGCCATTTTTAATATGCGCCGAGTATATGCTTTTTTTAAAAAGATCAATGATTGTTTGAACCTATTTTCCATCCAAATTCTTTAAAAATGATTTATTAATCTACCATTTAATAATTTTTAAAAATATTATGATTTTGATTAAATTATTTAAATATAATTAAACATTGTTTAGATATTTTTCCATGCCAATTTTTCCTAAAAAAAATAATGGCAAAAAATATAAATAACTATAAAAATTATTCAATTGTTTAAAATATTTGCAAAAAATAAATATAAATTATTATTTTGTTCAATAATTATCTTTATAAATAAAAAAAATATAACTTAGATTGGTAAATAATTATTTACCAATAAACTATAATTTATATTTTAAAATTCCCTGTATCCATAAAAATACATCAATATTTTTAAAAGATAAATTTATAGTTTCTTAAGTCTATTGGTTAGCCACTTTTTAATTTTAACCCCGTTACGTTAGATAGAAGACGGAGAGCTAATAGATTTAAATTCTCCCTTTATTTTTTAAAGAATGAGAATGACCTATGGATATGATTTATAGCAAGGCTATAAATCACCTATAGGAAAAATGGATTTGATTTATATTAACTTATATTCAATTAAAGATGAAAGATACAAACACTTAATTCTTAATATACCTATTTACATACATAATAAGTTAATATTTATCTCATCCATTATTGGAGTTTTAAATATGAAAAAAGAGATAATAGTGATTCTATTAATCTTTTCATTATTTTTAACCATATCTTCTGTATCAGCAATGGAATCCATTCATTATGATGATGAGGATTATTCTGATTTTGAATTAATTGATAATGAAAATTTTAATGGAGACGGAATTGAAGGTATCGGATATTCGTTAGAGGATGATTCTGAATCTAATTTTGCCGACAGCATTGAAGAAGAGAGTTTTATCGATGATGAGTATCCTATAGACGATACTGATGATGAAGAAGAGAATCCATTATTAGACAGTGAAATATTTATTGATAATACTGAAGATGATGATCTGATTCTATATAATGAAGACAACTATTTAAATTTAGGCAGTCAATTGAGGGCAAATAATAGAGGAACTTCCATATATATAAGCCCTGATGGAACAGGTACAGGAGAATCCGCAGATAATCCTACAAATTGGAACAATGCTTATTCCCTTGCTCAAAATGATTATATCATACACTTCCTTGATGGGATCTATGATATTATGAATTTCAATTTAAATAAAAATCTGAATTTGATTGCAGTGAATGTTGGAAGCGCTATCATAAACGGTAATGGCAATAGAATTTTCTATACCCAAAGAAATAACCTAACCTTTAGCGGTTTAACATTCATCAATGGAAATTACAGCAGCAATGGGGGAGCATTATTTTCAAATATGGGAAATATGGAAATAATTAATTCTACATTTATAAACAATACTGCAGCTAATGGAGGTGCAGTTTATGTATATTCAGGTAACCTTAGTATTGTAGATTCAAAATTCATTAATAATAGTGCAAATACAAGTGGAGGTGCAATATACTCCAATAGAAATTTGAATATTACTAACTCTGATTTTGAAAACAATTCTGCTAATAGTTTGGGAGGAGCAATATACTCATATAATGGTAATGTAGAAGGATCTAATTTTACAAATAACTCTGGTCGCATGGGTGGAGCTATTTACACTAAAGAAAATCTCAATGTTGATAATTCAAATTTTGATTCTAGTAATGCTAGTGATCAAGGTGGAGCAATATTGGCTAATACCGCAAATGTTGATAATTCCAACTTTACCAACAATGTAGCAAAAGGTTCTGGAGCTGGCGTAAGGTCTTATGAATCTAGCACCATTACAAATTGTTCATTTACTAACAACACATCCCTCAATGGAGCAGGTGGAGCATTATATTCAAAAAACAATATAGTGAATTCATCTGACTTTAATAATAATGCAGCTAGAACTGGTGGAGGGGCCATATATTCTAATGAGAATGTTTTAGTGGATGAATCATCTTTTGTAAACAATTCTGCTATGGGTGATGGTACCGGTAATGGAGGCGCAGTAGGAACATATAAAAATGGAACTATTGCCAATTCAAATTTCACTGAGAACTCTGCAGGCAGATCTGGAGGAGCTGTATATTCTCAAGGGAATATCATAATAGATAATTCCAATTTTGAAAAGAACAATGCAAGCAGATCTGGAGGAGCTGTATATTCTCAAGATGAAATGATTGTTGACAATTCAATATTTGAAAGCAACTCTGCAATGGAAAATGGAGGAGCACTATATAATATTAATGGCTTTAATGTTACAAACTCTATCCTAAACAACAATAGTGCAGAGTTTGGAGGAGCACTATACGGTAACGATGGTTATTTGGAAAACAATGAGTTCACAAATAACCAGGTCAATGGAACTGCAGGTGCGATATATGCTGAAAACTTAGAATCAAAAAACAATGCTATAATCAATAATAGTGCACATTACTATGGTGGAGGGTTATTTGTTGAAAATCTAGACTCTGAAAATGATTTGATTGCCAATAACTCCGCAGAATATATCGGTGGAGGAGCATATGTTTACGGCAGTTCCACTATCAACAATTCAACATTTGATTCAAATGAAGCGGTTAATGGTGGAGGTTTATTCAATATAGGAAATTCAAATATTACAAATTCCACATTTGCTAATAATCAGGCATATGATGGATCTGCAATCATTAGCGGTAATTTAAATTTGAACAATAGTAATTTTGAAAACAACACCTCAAGAGGATATGGAATTGTTTATGCTGTCAATGCAACTGTTGAAAACAATAATTTCACAGACAATAGCGCATTGGAAGATAAGCAAATATATGTATTGAATGAATTGAATGCAAACAACAATTCATTAAACCCTAACCAAATCGAAGATGTTCAAGGCACACCTGTAAATGTGGAAAACGTTGATTCAGACACTTATTTAGTAGAGTTAGAAAATGGATTGCTAGGCTACTGCCTACAAAGGACAATGAACTTCCCTGATGTTGTATACTTATTGAATAACCTTAGTATCGCTCGCAATCAGTTAACAGGAGAAGATGTCAGTGAATATTTAAAGATATTGATTTATAAATATTACTTTAGCAATGCTGACAATCTAACTTATAATCTATGGGAATTTACAGATTCCGACTTCAGAAACAGCAATAAAGAAATAACCAAAGATGTGATTTCTTTATTTGATTCCGGATTCCGTGTTCCTGATTATAATGCAAGCTTAATATTAGAAAACGGCACACAGGTTTTATTTGATTTCTATACTGCAGCAGATGCAACCACTCAAAACCTATTCTTGTTTAACATCACATATATGGGAAACTTCTCAGATATGGAAATTGAAAAAATAAGTTTAAACAATACTGTTTTGAATGGTGAGCAGGTTCAATTCATAATCAGAGTTAAAAATACTGGAGATACCATATTACATGACATTAGTGTCATTGAAGACAAATATGATGGATTGGTCTATGATAGTTTTATTGATAGGGAAAACAAATGGACATACAGCAATAATAGATGGACATACAACAATCAATTAAACATCAACGAGACAATAGAATTCATCGTAGTGTTCAATACAACAAAATCAGGTAATTTCACAAACGTTGTCGTTGTTTCTTCAAATGAAACAGGTAATAAAACTACCAATAATACAACTTCAGTATACACTCCAAACATGACAATCCAAAAAATTTCCAACAATAAAGCAGTTAAAATAGGAGAAACAGTAAGATTTACAATCATTGTAACAAATACAGGTGACTGTAACTTAACTGGAGTCTACATAAAAGACAATGAATATTCCAATGGATTGGTTTATTTATCCTATATAGATAAAAATAATGAATGGACTTTTGATGGAATAGACACTTGGACATATAAGGGAATATTGCAACCTGGAGAATCCGTGAGTTTAGATATTCTATTTAAAGCTATTACTGCAGGAACCAAAATCAATACTGCTATAGCCGGTCATAACATAACCAATGATACAGTTAACAGCACTAATACCACCAAAGTAACTGTTCCTAATGACCCTGATAGCAATAAGACAAAAGATAATAAAACTACTGAAAGAATTCCGAAAATCGACAGAAATGTCAGCTTAAAAACCGGAAATCCTATATTGCTTTTATTGATCTGTTTATTGTCATTAGTATTGATTCCTATAAGAAATAGAAAATAAAATTTAATTGAAAATTTATGTGGATGGGTTTGAAAGATTTCATGAGAAAGCATATGGAAACTTGAAGACCTAAATCACATAAATAACTTTTTTTATAATAATGCTTAAGATATAAGATAGCATATCAAATTAATATTAAACAATATTCAATATTTTAAAGTTAAAATAGATAAAGACACATATTTTTTTCCAGATAAATTTAGTGATCTTTTTTAATTTCCAATATATTAAAATAAACGGATATAATTGAATATTATTCAATTTTTTTACAATTAATAATAAAATTTTATTAAATTGTTTATAAGATAAGTATTTATATTAATAATTACACTATTTTTATCAAGAATTGATACTTCAGGATTTTTCATATTTTCCCTAAAGTTTCAATTCCAGTTATTAGAAAAATCATCCAAGTCGGAAGCAGTTTTTTCTTATAACTCCGAAAAGAGAAATATTATCCCGTTTCTAACTTAATAAAACTATATTCAAGCATTTCTAAATTTAGTATATTAAAAATGATATTTCTCTTTTCATTTCACACCGTAAATTAGTAAACAATAAATATTTCTTTCAAAAGAATAAACTAAAGAGAAGCTATTAAAAACAGCACTCATATTTAATCACACAAATCAGATCTCTTTAGTTTCTGATTAAATTAGTGGAATAATCGCCTCAGAAAATAATTCCACTATTTTAATCTAAAAGACAATTCCTATTTTTAAAAATAAACAAGCTTAAGAAAACTAATTTTTAATGATTAAAACATTAAAAGCTAATTTTATTAATTAAACTTTTACCTAAGGATATCCTAAAAAAACCTAATTCTAATTAATAAAACTACGCTAAAAGGACAATCCTAAAAAAAACGCTAATTCTAACTAAAAAAAACCACACATAAAAGGATAATCCTAAAAAAACCTAATTCTAACTAAAAAAACCACACATAAAAGGATAATCCTAAAAAATATAATTTAAAAAAAGCATTAAAAAACTAAAAAAAGAAGATATGAACTAATTTTAATGAATAAACCTTATCCCAGATCATTACCAAGAGATATAATGATGCCCAAGTAATATGCTGAACTTTACTTTAATATTGCCAAAAGTTTTATAAAACAATGAACTCATTATATGCCCATTTGAGATCATTAAATTTTATCATAAAAACATCCAACAATATTAAGGTTTTTAGATATTACATTAATTTCCCAAATAACGGAGTTACTACCCAATAGGTTTATCCATTATAACAAATATGTTTAAAACCTTTTTAAGTTAAATCCGAATTAGCTAAAACGATGAAAATATATTCCACAAATAATACATTAGATTTTGATAATAATTAAAATTAAATTCAGATGTTAGATTTAGGATTTTCTTATGAGATATGTTAGAACATTTCTCTAAATTTAAATTTCAACTATTATCATTAATTGCTTCGAAACAAAGGAATGAATATTTCCCAAATCTCGAAGCAACTAATGGAGAAATCGTTTGAAGAAAAATTCCTATTTATCAAGATTTAACTAGTCTTAAATCTTATTTGCTGTTTTATGGATGAATCATACTAATAAAGATTTTATCTAATAAGATTTAATCTAATAAAGATTTTATCTAATAAGATTTAATCTAATAAGATTTAATCTAATAAAGATTTTATCTAATAAAGATTTTATTAAATAAAAAAATTTATAGTACAATTCTAATTCTAAATGTTAAAATTAACAAATATAAATATTTTTATTGAATAATATTCATATTTACATATAAAAATTAATGAAAAAATAAACAAAATATGAAAAAGTAGTATTTTTTAGAACAAATGAATTTGAAAAGGTTCATATCAGAAAAAAGAAAAATTTAATCTAAACAATGTTTAGGAAAAATATAAAAAATAGTGAAATAATCAAAGAAATCTTAAAATACCTGAATGTTACGATTTTTCAAAAAATTAGCATATGAAAGTGAAAAAGATAATTCAAAAGCAAAAATATTACAATTAATCAGTTTTTCAAAAAAAATTCAAAAAAAAGACCACTGTTCAACCTTATTTTCAAATGAATTTTATATTATGACTGTAAAAATATATCTTTTAATGAAAAAATAGTATAATTGAATTTTGTTCAATTTTTAACTATATTTTAATAAAAAAAATAAAAAATGTTCAATAAAAATATTTATATGACCCAAATCGATATTCTTTATCATGAACTCCTCTCTTGGGTATTAGCAGGCATAGATTTTGGTTTTGTTGAAAACCTTAAGACATAAATGCGAAAAAGCTCTCAATCAAAAAAAAAACATAAAAATTTCATCCATTTATTGGTTTTCAACAAACCAAAATATTAGAAAGAGAGATTGATATTCATAAAAATCACTAAAATGGAGGGTTACATATGGTAGAAAAAAAACCTACAGCAGAAAATTGGCCAGTGATCACTGGAGACTATATCGTAGGTGATCCTGAAAGTCCTGTAGCAGTGGCAACATTAGCCTCCCATATCGAAGAAATCCCTTCAGCCGCAGGAGCTGCTATTGCAGGTCCTTGCAAAACTGAAAATTTAGGAATTGAAAAAGTTGTGGCAAATATAATTTCAAACCCTAACATCAGATTCCTGATATTATGTGGTGCTGAAGTGCAGGGGCATATTACAGGTCAAAGTATACAGGCGCTTTATGAAAATAGCTGTGATGAAGAAAAAAAGAGAATTATTGGTGCAACTGGTGCAATACCTTATGTGGAAAATTTACCAATGGATTCCATAGAAAGATTCCAAAACCAGGTTCAATTAATAGATTTGATAGATAATGAAGATGGCTCAGCAATTTCAAATAAAGTAAAGGAACTAATAGAAAAAGACCCTGGAGCTTTGGAAGAAGAGCCCTTAGTTTTCAAGATTGATGAGAAAAAAATTAATCAAAAAACTAAGGAGACAAATAAAATCACCTCAATACAAGAAGATAAAATAAAAATAGAAGCTGACTGATGCTTTTATTTTTATTTTTTCTATTTTTTTTAAAATCCAAATCAAAATTGCAATTAAAATTATTTTACTATATCAAAATTGCAATTTAAATTTTTTTTTTTAACTATTTATTAAAAAATCCAAATCAATATAACAATTTAAGTTTTTTTTTACTATTTTAAAAATCCAAATCAAAATTGCAATTTAAATTTTTTCTATTTTTAAAAATGCGATTATAATTGCAACTAAAACTAAATCTTTTCCAAAAAGAACTTGAACTCATTATGATCCATTATCTCAACCATATCAAAAAGCCCAAGATCTCTCAATCTATCAAATGGCTTTCTTAATATAAACCTGTATGAACCAGCCCTATCTGCAGTCGGATTCCTCTTATCACAAACCGCTACAACAATATAAACCTTCTTAATGCTTGAGAGGAACTCACTTAAATCCAACTTTTCCTCATCAGAAATCTTATTCTTATTGCAATAATCCTTATAGACATTAGGCAATGCCAAGTCAAGGGTCTCAAATGGCTTCAGCCTTAGCTTAAATGCAAGTTCATCACCATAACTGTTATAAACCCATTGCAATCTCTCATAATACTTGTCATAACATTCTGAATCCTTATTCATATGATACAAGATATCCTGAAGCTCCCCTCTTTTGCTATTCCTATCAATTTTCACTCCCTTGTACTCTATGAAATATAGAACTTTTCTCTTTTTATCCAAATACAAGCCGTCACAGGTAGATGGTAGGTTACAAATGTCTATAGTTTCTACATTACGACAAATATCGTCAAAGGAATACATCATGAAATCACTACTTACAAGAGGTTCCTTGCTTTTGCTTACACATTCTTTCTTTTTAATTGAAGGACAATCCCTATCATGAATCGGACATGGCATTGATATCTCTGAGACAGTCTGATAGTACTTGCCATAAAAAGATAAGAACTCATCAAACTTTTCAATATCATCCATCTTAATCACCATCAAGTTTCTTGAACATCAAGTCCATCTTGATCTCATCAAGGATATCATATGGCTGTCCCAGGTTTCTATAGATTGCCTCCAGATTATTGGAATCCACTGGCATTATATCATACTGATACCCCTCTGCCTTTTGAGTGAGATAGAAATAACTATCATCAATCAAATCATAGAATTGGGAATACAGTTCAATGGCTTCAATGAAGAAAGGGCTATGGGAAGCGATGTAAATGCTTAAGTCAAGCTCCTTTACAAGCAAGACAAGAATCTTTGCAAACTTGATCTGCCATTCAGGGTGAAGATTCACTTCAGGCTCATCCATGATAAGGAATGAATTAGGCTCAAGTTCATTATTATTTAGTAAGGTTTGGATGATTGCTACCTGCTTTACTCCTGAAGAGGTGTTTTTCATATGGGTCTTGATTCCATTTTCCCTTACAAAGAACAATTCCCCATTTTCCTTTTTGATCTCTCCACCGAGAATTTCCTTAATGAGCTTTTCAACTTCCAGATCCTCATTGTCATTGTCTTCAGTTATTTCCAAAGCGGCTTCCAAGCTTTTAACATGCTCTAAAAAGTAGGTTCCACCAGCCTTATTGTCAAATAGTGAGAATGAGTCAAAGTAAAATACTTTAGTTATATCCAAATCTCCTTGTCTTTCAAATTTAAAGTTCTTAAAATCAAAAGTGCATGAAAAGTCATCATGGGAGTAAATGCCAGCATTGTCATTGTAATCCTGAGGCCCTGTTATATCAAATTCGGATTTCAGCAATTCCTTTATTGTAGAGTCGTTTTCTGATGAGATGGCCCTTAAGAAACAGTATAGCAAATTGCTTGTGGTTGATTTTCCTGTACAGTTCTTGCCGCCTATGACATTGATTCTCCCTATATCCATATCCGCATGATTGATTGAACCTACATTATTGATTTTGAATTTGAAATTAGACATGTTATCCTCGCATTATTTTTAATAATAGTATTTTTTTTAAAAATTTAAATCTATTGAAATTTTTTTATAAAATCATTATAATTTTTTAAGCTAATTATAATCTAATAACAAAATAAAAATCATATGAAACTTAAAATAAAAAATTAACTATATATAACTATTTATAACCAAAATAAACATCAGAGAAATCTTTAAATATAAAATAAACAATAATATGAAATATATAATGTGGCTTTAATTTTAATTTAAGTTAGAAAATAGCTTGAAAAATTAGAGTAATATGCATTATATATGGGGTGATTAGATGGGTGAAGCGATTAGTGTTATCACCTGCATAAGTTTGGTAATTTCTGCAATCTTTGCAATACTGAACTATATGCAGGACAAGTAGTGGAGAAATCCACTACTCATTAACACTAATTTGTGAATCCCAATATATAAAATTAACTGAAATAAATTAATAAAAAAGAAAAAGAACCATAAATAGTTAATTATTTATAAAAATAACACTTCTTTTTCTTTTTTTATTTTGCTCTAATTCAAAACCTTTATATACTATCAATACTATAATTTGTTAAATCAATTTTTATACGGTGATATTTATGTCAAGCAAACTTGACAGACTAATAGCATCCTACAACTCTGTGGAGTGTGAATTCAATGTGGACAAATCCATAGAGGTCTGTAAGGAAATACTGAAGATCAATCCTAATCTAATCGAATTCCAGGAAAACCTGGCATGCGATTATTACGATAAAAAGGAATATGAAAAATCAATCGAACTATTTAACAAATGTATAGCAAATGGGGGAGCAAAAGACGATTCATATATGATGATCGGCCTTGCCTATGTAAAACTAAACCATCCAGAAAAAGCTTTGGAAATCATAAAGGATACCAAAGACAAGGAAAACTACTTTTTAAATCATTTTTTAGTATACAAGGAACTTGAGGAATACGACAAGGCAATCGAATACGGTGACAAGCTGCTTGAATTGAATCCTGAAAACACAATGGCATTGCATCATATGTCAGAGATTTATGAAGAGCTTGATGATGAGGAACGCTCCATGTTTTACTTCAATGAAATGACCAATGTGGTTCCTGAAATAAAGTCTTTATTGCTTATTCGGCTATATTCTCTTGGGAAATATGATGAAGTGATAGAGTCCTTTGAAGAGTTAAGGGAAAATGGAGCATTTGAAAAGGATCTTGAATCTGCACATTTCAATTATGTAATTGGAATGTCATACCATGAACTAAACAGGCATTATGATTCATTGAAATACCTCATCAACTCTGACAGGCTGTATTCTACAGCTGAAAAGAAGACTTCAATAGCTAAAAGCTACATTGAAAACCTAAATTTCGACCTTGCCCATAAATATCTGAATGATGCATTGAAAATCGATGAAATGGATAAAACCGCTCTCTTTTTGATTAGTGAAACTTCATATTATTTAGGAAATTATTATGAAGCAATCGAATATGCAAACAAACTATTGAATAATTATCAATGCGATAAGGCATTCCATGTCCTTGGAGCAATCTATTTCGATTTGGGAGACACTCGCAATGCATTTCAATCCATCAAGGTGGGAACTCATGTAATGCTTGAAACTTGGGATTACAATCAAGGGCCATATAGCGAATACATTATGGAAATTGCCAAAAGGCTATCCAAGGCAGGATATGAGGAAAGGGCTGAAAACATCTATAACAATCTCCAATCAAAACATCCGGACTACTATACAATATATCTTGAACGCGCTAAGCATTATAAAAGATGTGGAAAAGAAGAACTTGCTGAAAAGGACTTTGAAAAATACAATGAATACATAATGGAAGAAGAAAGAGAATGGAGGGAATTCCTAAAGAAGATAGGGGAAGATGAAGATGATGAATAAAAATAATAAATCTCATTCATCTTTACTTTCAGATTGAATGAAAATCCTAAATCTCATTCATCTTTACTTTCAAATCAAATTTAGCGAATTTGGTCTCTTTGAGGAACTTGCCCATATCCTTATCCAACTTGCGGGCAAGGTTTTCAACAAGCTCTTCAAATTGATCGAAATCCTCCTTGTCCAATGATTCAAGTCCATGAGCCAAGATTGAATTATTTCTTTTAATGGTTATATTGTTGATGCTATGCCTATTTTCTGCAAAGTACTTTCCCAAATCATCATCCAATTCTGCCAATAGCTCATAATCCTTAATCAATCCTATTTTTATTTTGCCTTCATCCCTTGTTTTTTCAAGTGCATCAATGAATTCCTGGCTGACTTTTTTCTCTAAAAGTATATTAACATCAATATCTGAACTTGTTAATCCATAAGAAGCAAGCCTAATTTGTGCAATCAATTCAAATGCCCTATATAATCGAGCGATGGCATCATCATACTTATATTCCTCTGCCCTTCTTATTGAATTATTAATCAAGCTTGCAAGAATATAGCAGTTCTTGAGATTCTCGTGTTGAGACCTAACTATAGCGCCTAAGGCCTTTAGGTTAATCTTGATATCATCCTTGATTTCCTTAAGCTCTAAGAGATTCAACTCCACTTTAGTTAGAAAATCGTAAGCGACATCAAAGTCCATATTGTCCCATGCATAAT
Source organism: Methanobrevibacter olleyae (assembly GCA_015063035.1). Lineage (GTDB taxonomy): Archaea > Methanobacteriota > Methanobacteria > Methanobacteriales > Methanobacteriaceae > Methanobrevibacter > Methanobrevibacter olleyae_A. The sequence continues at coordinate 17,180 of SUTG01000008.1, read as the reverse complement.
ATGCATTGGAAAGATTCATAAGATCTTCTGTGTGAATGCTTTCATCAACTATTTTTTCCAATATTTCACTTGCAGTGTAAAATCTGTTTGCATTGAAGTAATTCCTGACTCTCATTAGTGAAAACTTGTCATAGACCTTATAGAGGTTTTGATACTTTATTGTTTCTGTACCAAGGGATACTGTTCCATTCTTCCTGTCTCCAGTAACACTGATAAGGTCCACTGAATAGAACATTCCGCAGCAAGCCATTGCAGCAGACATTGTTTTGGTTCCGGAAGTGTAATCCATGATTATTTCATGCTTGTCTTTAGATAATATGTTGAATTTCCATATCATTCTTTCAAATGTTTCGAAGCAGTCATTGAAACTGTCTATATCATATAAAATTGAAATTTCATAGTCTTCACCTTCAATGAATACATCATCATCTGCCTCAAAGAGTTCCTTAACATAATCTATTGTAGTCTTTGATATTTCTGAGGCAAAGAACACTATATAATCTGGAGAGATCTTGTTAATTGAATTGTATAATCCTTTAGCCAATCTTTGATAGCTCTCCTCATCTGAATTTGGATTAACTCCAGTTCCCACTGTCATAAATAGAGTCTTTATTTTCCTTCTCATGATACCACTGCAAAAAGTAAAATAAGTTAAATAATTATAATTTTTTATTTTAAATTAATAAAAATAGTCTATTTTTAAAATTATTTATAATTATCTAATGGAATATTATATTTCTAAAATTTTTTCGATGTAAATCAATTTAATGATGAAAATACGATTTATTTGTTTCGTTATAATATAACAAGTCAATTATAGTTTACTATATCTAAAAAAATATTCTAATTAGTCTATAAAATTGATTTAAAGCAATAATATTCAATTTAAAAATCGATAGACTTATATACTATCTTTTTTAAATGAACAAGTAAGTATTAGGGTAATTTTGAATATGTAATTTGTTTTTTCTTCAGTGAATGATATTTGATAACCTGAAGTGATACCTTGAAAATAGACAAATATCCCCAATATAGATTATATAAATTTACAAAACTATTAAACATCAATAAGGAAAAGTTCCAAAAGCCATATACTGGAAAACGTGCAGTAAATGGAACAATAGTGAACAGGGCTTATTATAGTGCCTATTCCTATGCATTGTTATGGCTGGAAGAACATGAATTTAAGCTAAAGAAAAAATGGGAATTTAAAGTTAAAGGAGAAGATTATAAGACTGAGCATCAACAGGTTAGAGATGCTTAGATGAGCTAAATTATCATAAAACAAGCAGTAAACTATTTCAATTACATGAATTACGTAAAAGAGCAGATTATAAAATGTACAATCCCCTAACTGATGAAGATGTGGCAGATTCAATTAAATATATGAATGAGATTTTTGATGAATTGAAATTAGAGAAATTATAGGAGAATAAAAATGTATAAGATAATTAATGAAGACAATAGTTTAGTAACAGAGTATCCATCAAATGTGTTGTATAGCTTATTAGAAGAGGAAGAGAAAGAGTTTATATTTTTCTTTAAAAATGAAATGGATAGAATCACAGAAAAAATGGGATTGGGAAAAATTACTGTAAGCGTAACCTACGATAGCGATATAATAGAAAAAGTTTTTGAAATTAAAAATATGATTTCTGTTGAATTTGAAAAACGTGAAAGAATAATAGACCAGATCATAAGTCATATGATAGCATTCTGTAAAAAGAACAACCTATATGAATATTACAGATTTGTATATATAATAGCTAATTAAAGATTATGTGATAAAATGACCCATAAATAATGCATCTTACTATTGATTGAAAATTTAAAAAAAAGAAAAAATAGATTATTTAAGCATAGTACTGAAGAGGTTTGTCATCTTTTTTCTCTTCACCTAAGCCAAATAATACTTGGAACATTTCAGAAAGGTCTTCCACTGGACCGATTCCCATTTTAAGGCAAGCTCCAATATAAAGTTTTTCAATATCCTCATCTGCAATCTTTTCACCGTTTTCAGATTTGAGGTATCCCAAGAAGTATGCAGCTACAATTGGACCGATTCCGTAATCTGGGAGTTCTTTTTCCTGTTCCTGTTTTTTTAAAATATTGCTTTTACCTATCATCATATCACCGGAACAATAATATAAAATTCGTTACTTATAAAGGTTTGCTATATTAAACCATTTATGAATAAAAAAAAAAGATGAAAAATATAAAATAAACTATTTTTAAAAAAAAAACTAAAAAAAGTAAAAAGATAAGATTAAGTCTCATACTCAATATCAGATCTTAATCCAACCAATGATGCAAAGACTGCAATCACACATAGAATAGCTGAAATTATACAGGAAATCCTTGAACTTTCCATAAGAAGAGGATAATATTCCGGTACAATAGGCACATTTCCCATAATGTAAGCAAAAATTACAGTCAACAATCCGATACTTAATGTCTGACCGATAACTCTCATAGCTGCAAGTGATGCAGAAGCTGTACCTGTCTCCTCTTTAGGCACTGAACTCATTATCGCATTGGTGTTTGGAGTTGAAAACATTCCATAGCCTATTCCCTGCAGGAGCATTGCAATTATAATGAGGTACAATGGAGTTGACTCATTTAGGAAGCATAGAATAAGAATCGCCATAGCTACAAATCCCATACCAATTGCTGCAAGCTTTTGAGGGTCTATCTTGTCTGATATCCTGCCTGATATCGGTGCCAATATTGCCATCATAACAGGTGTCACTATTAGAAGTAGGCCAGATATTTGTGAATCTAAACCCATAATGTATTGAAAATGATAGGTCAGTATGTATGTGATTACAAAAGTTGCCAAATAACTTATCAAGGATGCTAAATTTGAAGAGGAGAACCTTGCATTCTTAAACAATCTCACTTCAAATACAGGATCATTAACCCTCAATTCAATATACCCAAAGCAAATCAGCAAGGCCAAACCAGCTACCAATAGCATCTTACCTAAGCCAGTGTTGATTACAGTGAATCCATAAACAAAAAGCAATATTCCAAGCATATAGACAACAGATCCAATCCTATCCATCACACCATCATACATTGTCCATTCATCTTTCAATGAGTAGCACAGATAAGCTGAGAATATGAGGAAAGGAAGCATGCAATAGAAAATGCTTTGCCATCCTAGATAATAGATAACTATTCCACCTATGACAGGAGCTGAAGATAAACCTATGTAAACTCCTGCAATGTTCAATCCCAATGCCTGTCCACGGGTTTCTTGTGGAACAGCAGAAACGATAAGTGCCATTGAAGCCACATTGATGAATGCAGTCCCTATTCCCTGAACAACTCTTGAGAACAAGAGCATTTCACTTGAAAAAGAGAAGCAGGATATTATCACTCCTATCATAGTGACTATAATTCCAATGAATAAAGACCGTTTAAGGCCATATTTGCTTGTATATTTTCCTAAAGGTATTGACAATGCAGCAATTGCAAGCAAAAAGATTGTGGCAACCCAATTTTGAACTATATTGCTCATTGCAAGTTCACGTGCAATGAGAGGAAGAGCCACCGTAATGTTTGCTAGAAAAGCAGTGACAAATGAAACCACTGCAGCAAGCAGAATAACTGATCTTTCCAAACCTAATCTATCAACAATACCCACATTAACACCTTTTGATTGATATTATTAATTATAAATTAGATTCAATATAAGTTTTTATATAATTTTTAAAAAGAGAACATCAATAGAAGTCTATAGAATAGCTAAAAAATAGCCTAGATTCAATATAAGTTTATATATAATTTTTAAAAAGAGAACATCAATAGAAGTCATAGAATAGCTAAAAAAAGTCTAGATGAAGATTATAACGATTTGCAGAAGAGATTGCTATTATAATGTTTTGTGATTTAGAAATATATTAAATAATATTTGGATTGTAGTGATTTTTAAGATTTAAATAAACTTTTTATCTGCAAATCATCATAACCTTATCTAAAATGCATTAAGGAGAGAAAATAAGTAAACATACTTATTATCTTAATTTGCACAATATCATTTTCAATAAACTTTCAGATTCTAACTTAAAGGTAACACAGCGATAATATTGATAAAAATAATAAAAATTTATTAAAAAGTAATATCATGCTTATTTAATATATAGTAGTAATAATCATATAAAGTTTTTCTTATTACAAATGGCTAAAAATAGCTTAAACCAGTAATACTCTTTATAAAGAGTATTATTCTATCAATAGATAACAGCGTGAAAGTAATAATAAGAAAGTAATACTCTAATCAAGAGAAAATATAAAATAAAAATAGTATAAAATAAAAAAATGAAAAAAAGAACTTTAATTACACTAATAGTGGAAAAAGTTTTGGTCCAGGTTTTGCGCCCCGAAGGGGCGGAAAAGCTGGGCGGAAAGCTGGTGCATAAATCTGGTTAGAAAGCACCACCACCTCCACCACCGGAACCGCCTCCGATTCCTCCTATGGAGTCATTGTTGGCAGCTGAAATGGTGGATGACGCAGTTGCAAATGAACTGTTTACATGATTGTAACCACCAAGATAATAGAACATGAAGAGGTCATTTGTAGTGTAATTAGGATCATCCAAACCGCCATAAACATGCAGTTTCATCGCTTTATAAACCTCATCAGCTACACCAAGTGCAGTTGCATAAACCAAATACTTGTTCCATATTGCAATGGATTCCGGAGGATGCTCCTTAATCAAGGAGTAATCCTTAAGGAACTTCTTGAATTTCTCCCATTTTTCAGTGTAAAGCTTTCCTTTTAGTGTGTATTTGCCTCCTATTCCAGAGGGCATGATAAGACAGCCAATTCCTACGATTGCAAAGAACACTGCAACGATAGTTGTTATGAAGCTTCCTCTAAAGTGCAAGAAAATTGATAATGCACCAACGATAATCGCCAAGATGAGAGCCACTATACCAAAGTACATCATATAGTCGGAACCTGTTTGGTCAAAGTATTCGCTTAATAACTCATCAGGCAAATAGTCATTCTTGAAGTTTTGGCACCAATTGTCATATCTTTCCTGGTAAGAGCGAGCTTGGTTTTCCTCCCTTAAGCAATCCTGCATATATGTGAAACTGATTCTTCCATTCAATTCATAAGTCCTAAAAATGTCAATCAATTCCCTTTCATACCTTTCAAGGCCATCCATGGACTTTACTGTTAGGAAAGTGGTTTTAGTGAATTCTGTATCCTCTTCAGAGTCCACACCAAGTTTTCCCCTATCAATCAAATCCATGATTGTGGCTTGGAAAGCCTTTTGGTCCAAATCACCAACATTCTTACCGAATCCGCTCATTAGAGCATTTACAAATGCCGGCGGATCATTGGTAGGAGGCTCATGCTCATATATTCCTTGATAATCAGTTTTCGGTTCCCTTCCAAACCTATAATAGATTGCAAGTGGAATGGCACATAAGGCAACAAGAAGATAATTCACTACAGAGCCTACAGTGCTTAATAGGTTCTGTGTATCCGCTTCACTTTTCTGCATGCTCCTTATCTCATCTGCAGCATCCTTATTGATGTGCTGTGCATAAGGGGTGCTTGATGAGAATTCCTCTAAAGGAATAAGCGCCCTTGCTTCAACATAGCTTCCTTCAGATACGCCGTCACTGCTGACCAATAAAGTGCCATTGGACCATTTTGCTTGGGCATCGCTATATGCAGGGTTTATCCAATATTCAAGCTCCTTATCATCTGGGAAACGAATTACAGCATCCAATGAACCTAAATCCTCTTCCCATTCATCTCCCCAAACCTTGTATTGGAGTTCAGCCACATCATTGTAGACCTTTACAACATGGGTGAAGTCATATTGGAGATAGACCTTAACGTCAGTGCCTGGAAGAATCTTTTTGGTTTTTGCTGCATCACGGTAAAGATATATCTTTATTCTCTCCTGATTGCTTCCCTCAATTATCTGATAATCAGCATAAGCACCATCAACATAAAGATGAAGATTCTCAACAGACTGATTCTTCTTTAAGGGAATGTCCCTGTAAACGCCATTGGCTGATGAATCGAAATGATAGTCAATCTCTTCATAAACATTGATGAGTCCATCATCGTATACCTGTATATCCACATTTGCATATGGAATTGAATAGTCTACAGCAGATGCAGTAGGCAATAGAGATAGACAGAATATGATGACTAAAAGAATAGCCAATGCCTTGCTTTTGAAATTCATACATTTCTCCCATTAATATATGGAGAGATACTCCACATATTAACTGAATATTATATTAGATACTAGATTAGAATACTATTTTAGAATACTATTTTAGAATACTATTTTAGAATACTATTTTAGAATACTATTTTAGAAAACTAAATTAGAATACTAAATTGGAAAACTAAATTAGAAAACTAAATTAGAATACTAGAATTCTACTTTAGGTACGGATCTTGCTTCTCCAGCTACTTCAAAGAAGTCAGCTTCATTGAATCCGAAGATTCCTGCAAAGATATTGCTTGGGAATGTTTGGCATTTGTTGTTATACATCAATACAGTATCGTTGTAGAACTGTCTGGAATAAGCTATCTTATCCTCAGTTTGTGCCAATTGATCCTGCAATTGCCTAAAGTTTTCATTTGCTTTCAATTCAGGATAGTTTTCAGCAACAGCAAACAAGGTCTTTAAGGTGTTGGACAATTGATTGTTAGCTTCACCTATTTCCTTTACGCCATTTGCATTCATCAATCCTGCTCTTGCTGCAGTAACGTCTTCAAATACAGAGCTTTCATGAGCTGCGTATCCTTTAACGGTTTCAACTAAATTAGGAATCAAATCTGCTCTTCTATTCAATTGAACATCGATTTGAGCCCATGCATTCTTTACTTTGTTTCTTGCGGTTACAAGGCCATTGTAAATGGCTACAACAGCTACAAGAATAATGATTAGTATAACGATTAGAATTATCAATAAAATATTCATAGTTTCACCTACGATAATTTGTCATATAATCATTACAATCATTTGACATATAATTAATAATCTTTTCAAATAATAAAAGATCGTATTTGATAAGTCAAGATTATAATCACTATGAAAATATTTATTTCCATTAATGTATTTATTCTTTTATATTTAAATTTGATGAGAATGAATATTTTTATAAAAAGTAAACTATATTTCATTTAAAATTGATATAAAAAAAGGATATTTTTTTAAACTATTTTTTAAGTGCAAAAAAAGCTATTGGCAATGCAAGCAATGTGATGAATGATGATATGAAATAAACTGGAGCATATCCGCTTGTAGCACTTACAAATGATCCAAGCAAGGCAGGGCCAAATCCCATGGTTCCATCACAGAATATGAAGAATGTTGATATTGCATAAGGACGGCGATTTGCTGATGTGTCCCTTGTCACAATGGCTGTGCAAGCTGAATTAAGTGTACCGAAACCAAGTGCAGCGCATACTGCACAAATAAGGACAGTCAATGCAGAAGGCATCCAAGCAATCAGGAAGATCCCTATAGCCTGTGCAATTATTCCAGTGAAACAGATTATTCTGTCTCCATAATTGTCCTGGATTCTACCTGCAATAGGCCTTGAAGCCACTAGAACAATTGAATATACTATAAAGAATAGGGAGAATGCCCCTACCAAATCCACTTCTACAGCATATAATCTGTAAAAGGACAGTATGGAAACATATCCGAGGCTTGTAAGTCCAGTGAATAGAGATACAGGTATGGCTGGAATCTCAAATATCTTATCTATAACACTTCTGATTGTTCCTTTTTCTTCTAAATCAATATGATTACGGCTTATATCTCCCTCATCAATTGCATTATCAATCTCACTGTTATGAATGATCTCATATTTGCGGATATCCAAAAGGAGTATGCATAGGAGTCCAAGAAAAGCAAAGCTTGTTGCAAGGCTAAATGAACCAATAGACCCCCAATTGTCATAGAAAAATCCTGAAATGTAAGGGCCTAAGCCAACCGCAATTGTAGTTCCAAGCATAAAGTATCCAAATGCCTCTCCAAAACGTTTCTTAGGCAATATTGCACTTGCAATGGTAACAATAGCATTTGCAGAAGCACCAAATCCAAGCCCATGAATGAATCTCACAATCAAAAGCAAGGAAACATTGTTTGCAAAAAAGTAGAAAATGCATGCTAAAAAGTGAATGCTTAAGAAAATAATGGCTAATCTCTTCCAATCCCTTCTTTCAAGTGCATTGGCCGAATATATTCTTGAACAAAGCCCTCCAAAGATGTATATGCCTGATACTAGACCTGCTATAGTAGCGCTTGTTCCCATAAAAGTGGCATACTCAGTAACTGTAGACATCAATGCATACATTACAAGAGCTGAAAAGAGCAATGCTCCAAAGATTAAAAAGAAGTCTTTTGTAAATATCTTATCTTCATCTTGATTGGAAGTTCTTATAGCATTCATTAATTAAATATTGTATTTTTTTATATAAAAAATTGATTAAAAACGAGATAAAAATAGATAAAAATAGATAAAATAATTAAAATAAATAAAATAATAAAAATAAATAATAGATAAAATAAATTGAAAAGTTAATTTTCATCTTCCCTTGGGCTTAATCTAGTCAAAATGATACTGAATGCCAAAACAGCCACCATAATAATTACATCTATAATCAACTCGAATCTTGCTGCAGTCATGAAAAGATCATAGATGCCGAAAATCCACATTGCAAAGAGCACTATTGGCAAAAGGTACTTGATTATGAATTTCCAGATTTTACCTACTTTCAAGTGTCCATTCTCATTCAATACAGGAACCAAATCATCAATATTATAGAACCAAGCAAAGATTACACATTGAACTCCAATCAATAGCAGTATGCCGAACTCGTTTACAAATGAGTCAATGATTCCAACCAGATAACTGCTGATTCCAGTAGTCAAGAGAACTGAAAATGCACATCCAATTACTGAAAGAATAGCAGCAGTTTTTCTTCTACCTAAATTAAATTTTGAACTTGTAGAAGATAGCATTGGTTCAAAGAATCCTAATGCAGAGGTTATTCCTGCAAATAAAATAGCCAAGAACAGCATTGGCGCTAAAATTCTGCCGATTGGACCCATGATATTAAAGATCATTGGGAAAACAATGAATACAAGTCCGGTTCCTTCAGTCACCAATTTGCCCATTGCCATACCTGAATGAAGAGACATGTAACCAAGTATAGAAAATACGCCAAATGCAGTGAATATCTCAAACAAGGAATTTGAAGCAACTACAATGAGCACATTATCAGTTAGTTTGGAAGCCTTTGGCAAGTAGCTTGCATAAGTCAAAGCGATTGCCTGACCCATACTCAATGAAAATATGATTTGAGCAAATGCAGCTAACCAAATATTGATATCCAAAAGCATTGACCATCTTGGCCTTAAAAGAGCATCTACACCAATCATGTGTCCAGGCAATGTCAATGCATAGACAACAATGATTCCCATGATTACAAATAATGATGGAATAAGGATTTTTGAAACCTTACCGATACCCTCATCCACATCCTTATGTGAAATGTACCATACAACGATCCACATCACAACTACACAAATGGTTGTAGGGAGAAGCAAGAAGCCTGCACTAGTCAAATCAGAGCTTCCACCAACAGTATTAGTGAAGTAAGCAGCTGTATCAGCACCCCAACTGAATGTAAAACTGCTTAGGAGATATACCATATCCCAACTCAAAATAACCATATAATAAATTGTAACAATGAAAACAAATAGAACAAGGGCCCAAGCCAAGTACTCGAACCGTTCATTGATATCCTTTAAAATCTTAGAAAAGGATTCCTTAAAACTGAATCCCACACCATATTCAAGTATTAAAAAAGGGATTCCCATAATTGCTATGGCAGTGAAATAAGGAATAAAGAATGAACCTCCACCGTTGGAATACAATACATAACTGAATCTCCAAATGTTTCCAAGACCAACAGCGGCTCCAATCATAGCAAATATAAATGATAGGGAACTATCCCACTCTAATCTTTCACTCATGTTAATAAATCCTAAAATCAATTATTCATATTTTTATTAGTATAAATATAAAAATTTAACCTAATTGCATTAAAAAAGAAAATGTTAAAATGAAAAATTACTGAAATTGAAAAATAAAAAAATAAAAAAAGAATAAAAAAATACTGAAATTAAAAAATAAAGTAAAATCTCTAACAAATTCATTAAAAAATACTATAAAAATAAAAAGAATAAAAAAAGGATAAAAAAATACTGAAATTAAAAAATAAAAAGAATGAATAGAATAGAAAAATCTACTCACAACTGAAGAAAGAATTTTGATCCAGGTTTTGCGCTCCGAAGGAGCGGAAAAGCTGGGGTTAATAGTTAGAAATAAGATGTGATATCCTATCAGTTGTAATGAGACCTTTTAAGTCGTTTCCATCTACAACAGGCAAGCATGAAATATTGTATTTCTTCATCAATCTTGCGATATCCTCAATCTCATCTGTTGATTTGCAGATTCTAACATTCTTAGTCATCACTTCACTCAATTCACTGCAATCCTCTACAATTGATTTGGACAAGTCCCATGCAGTAACGATTCCTGCCAATGAATTATCATCATTTACAACAGGCAAGTGAGTTATCTCATTGTCAAACATGATAACTGCAGCTTCCTTAACTGTTGAATCAATGTGAATTGTAGGAACTTCTGTTTTCATAACATCTCCAACGTTGTGCTCAGATAGGAAATTGGATAAAAGGAAGTTCATTTGACCGTTTTCAAGCAGGAATGCATCGTGACCATAGTCAGACTTGACCTCATTATAGACTACATCCACATCATTGGTTTGAAGTGCAGCCAATAGATCCTTAGACTGGTCTACAGGATATAGCCAATCGGAATCGACAGCAATAACTTGTATTTTAGCCTCAACGTCCTTTAAACCTTCAGCCAAGTTACCTTCAACCGCCAAATCGAAGTAATCAACTGCTTTTGTAATGTATAGATATGAATTTGCATCAAAACGCTTCACAAAAGTCTCACCTTGGTGGTGCAAGTAGCTTTCCACCTCAAAATCGACAGTGAAGTCATAACTGAGTTCTGTCTTGTCCTGCAAGTCTCTTCCAAACTTCTGATACATTGATGCATCACTAAGATATGTGATGTGTCCAATCATACGCGCAACCGCAAGACCAGATCTAGGGGCCTCTTCCTTATCATAGTAATTTCCCCTATTCCAGTTATTGTCTAGAATAATGGATTGCCTGCCTACCTCATTAAAAGCGATTTGCTGAGGGGAGGACCTTGCAGTTGTAGCTATTATACTTGCCTTTTTCATCATATTAGGATAAGAAACGGCCCATTGCAATGCCTGCATTCCACCCATAGAACCTCCAATAACAGCATATAACTTGTCTATGCCCAAATATTCTATAAGCTTTTTCTGTGCATGAACCATATCCTCAATGGTGATTATCGGAAAATCAAGTGCATATTTCTCCCCAGTTGCAGGATTGATTGATGCAGGACCGGTTGAACCTTTACATCCCCCTAAAACATTCGAACAGATAACAAAGTATTTATCTGTATCCAATGCCTTTCCAGGGCCAATAACCATATCCCACCATCCTGGCTTTTCATTTTTGTTTCCAGTGTACTTGCCTGCAGCATGTGCATCTCCAGTAAGTGCATGGCAAACTAAAATTGCATTGGATTTGGCGGAATTCAATTCACCGTAAGTTTCATAAGCAAGTTCTACATTGCTAAGGGTCTTGCCAGAGCTTAACTTCAAATCCTCGTCAATAGAGAAGTATTTTGTTATAACTCTACCAACAGTATTTTGTTTCATTTTCAATTACCTTTAAAATTTTAAGAATACTGAACTTTAGATAATTCAGCATACTATTCAACAGCTAGCTAGTATTTAATCAGATAAATATAATATTTCCAGTCTTCAATACCCAATACATAAAAACCGAAAACAAATAAAAACCATTTCCAGTCTTCAATACTCAATACATAAAAACCGAAAACAAATAAAAACCATTTCCAGTCTTCAATACCCAATACATAAAAACCGAAAACAAATAAAAACCATTCAGTTATTACTTATTTCATCAATATAACTGAATATTTCTTAAGATATATAAATATTTGCATTAATTATATATATCATAAATACTATTTATATTTACTTATAAATGTTTTATATAAAAAATAGTAAAAATTAATATACATAATCCATATATAAACATTTAATAATAAAAATAAGGAATTAACATATGACTAAAGAAAATCAAATCGAATTTAACAATACTGATCTACTGATTGAATTATATGAACTCTTGTTCAATGATGCAATTACTGTTGAAACAAGCAGAATAGTGTCCAAAATCATCATGGACCTAATAGATAATCATGAAATCGATGAGGGCAAGGTTATTGATTATTTCAATGAGAAAAATCCTGAAAACATAAAATTCAATTTAAAAGAGGATTTGGATACAATTTATGATATCTGTCTTGAGATATATGAAGAGGAATAGCTGAATCTCTTTAAAAATTTATGATATCTGTCTTCAGATATATGAAGAGGAATAGCTGAATCTCTTTAAAAATTTATGATATCTGTCTTCAGATATATGAAGAGGAATAGCTGAATCTCTTTAAAATATTGAAAAACTATCCTTATTTGGACAATGTTATTTTTAAAAATCATCTATTCATTTTAAAAGCTATTTCCCAATATTTAGTTTAAAAGCTATTTCCCAATATTTAGTTTATCAATAGCCTTGCAAGCGGCCAATTGCTCTGCCTCTTTTTTGCTTTTTCCAACACCTTTGCCATAATCAACACCATCAATTAAGATTCTCATTACAAATGTCTTGTCATGTGGTGCACCATGCTCTTCAAGCAATTCATAGCAAACATTAATGCCTTTTGCATCACCATATTCCTTGATTGTAGACTTATAATCATAGAAAAAGATGGTCTTTGCTTTAATATATGGGAATACTGTTCTCTCAAGGAATTCCTTTGCCTTATCTATGCCTTGATCGAGATAAATTGCTCCTAAAAAAGATTCAAAAACATCTGCAGTGATGGAAATTACCTCATTATCAGTAAGTGCATTGTCTTCTAAATTCAATCTGATGCATTTATCCAAGTCATTTTCATGTGAATATACAATCAATGCGTTCTGGCAAACATAATTTGCTCGAAGCTTAGTCAATTTGCCTTCACTAAAGCTAGGATGCATATTCTGGATGAATTCTGAAGTCAACATGTTCAAAACGGAATCCCCAAGAAATTCCAGTCTTTCATAATCATAATCCAATCCATGTTTTGCACTGTATGAAGAATGGGTAAAGGCTTCCTTAAATAAATTTTTATTATTCGCTACAATATTAAACTTTTTCAATAATTTCATTTAATTCACTCAATATGTAATTTATCCATATAGCTTTAAAAATAGTTTTTAGTGAATTTTAGATGAATTATTATAATAATTTAATATTACCATATTATAGAATTCAACATTAATATTAAATTATCATAATCAACACTTTCATATCTTAAAACTATACCTAGTTTATTTTATGTTTTAATAGTATATAAATTTATTAATAAATACATTTTTCTGATAAGAATTTTTAAAAAAAATAGCATCATTTTTAAAAAATATTATAATTTAGCACAATCATAAAAATTACAAATGGGGCCCTTTTAAAAATATTAGTTTTCAAACGCTCTCGAATAATCCATTTATAAATAAAGATATAGAAACTATTGTAACAAACATAAACACAATTTTTTAAATTTAAATTGCTGAAAATCAGGTTTAAGCTTCGGCTTAAAGATTTAAATCAGAGTTTAAAGGAGTTTGAAAAGTTGTATTTTATGTTTTTCTAGAATAATATATTTTTAATCCCTTATTAAAGGAACAAGGCAAAATTATAGCTAATTTCAAGTTAATATAATTTTTATCTTGGATTTTATTAAAATTAAAAGACATATTATTAAATGAAAAAATGAATTTTCTAATTGAACTCTTGAAGTTAAAAGACATATTATTAAATGAAAAATGAATTTTCTAATTGATCTTTTGGAGGATTGAAATGCTTCTTAATTGGTGTGAAGAGATAACAAATATAGACCCTTCAATAAACTTTAGAGCTACTGGAGGATGGGTTAAAACCGTTACCGGATTAGACAAAAGCGTATTGAATGGATTTTCCATTGTAGGGGAATTTGTTAAGGCAGGAGACTATAAAAGCGAATATCCTGATGGATTATATCTTGACTGCAATAAGGAAGGAAAGAAATCCAATCCAAAACAGGATTTTAGATTATTCAGACTGAAAAACGGCAAATTGACACTGATTGACCAAGTCTACAACGGCAAGAAAAACTGGGCTGTAGAACTATGGGACAGTGTCAGTGAAGAGATAGATCCTAACTACCATGAAAATGAAGTTGATAAGCTAATGACAATTATCCTGGATAAAACAGGAAAAAATGTGAAATTATTGAAAAAGCTTCAAAATGAGTTAGATCTTGTTATTGCTGATTTTCAATAAATCATTAAAAACTACTTTTTTTATATTTAAAAACAGTTCTTGCAGATTTTCAATAAATCATTAAAAACTACTTTTTTTCATATTTAAAAACACTATTTTTATAAATCTTAAATAATTACTAATTTTTATCTTGAAATAGATAAGGCCTAAGAAATAAAATCTAAAAAAATACCTAAAATAGATAAGGCCAAAGTTATAAAATCTAAAAAAATACCTAAAATAGATAAGGCCAAAGTTATAAAATCTAGAAAAAAATACCTAAAATAGACTAAATGAAATAAAAATAAATAAAAAATAGTAAGTGTTTTGAGATAATATGCGCGAATTATCTCAAATAAATTTTATCTGCTTAAATAGCTAATGGCAAACCTATACTAATCTTTGACGAGTGGTAGGTTTTTTGTTTTGCCAACTGTATCTTCTTATTTTACTGGATTTACCGAATCCGCAAGAAGCACAAACTTTTTTACGTACGTGGTATGAGTTTTTACCACATCTTCTACATCTAATATGGGTCTTTTTATTTTTTTTACCCATTGATGGAGTTCCTTTCACTTCTATCTCCTCCTAAATCAATCATAAACAATAATAATAAATTTCACTTGTCAGACTAGAAATAGTCTATAAAACAGTCTTATATAGAATAAGAACATAAAATAGATAATTAATTAAATTAATTCATTAGAGGAACTAATTTAACTAATAGATAATTAATTCAATAATCTTTATTGAGTAGAACAAGAAAAACTAATAGAAAAAATAAGAAACTGAGTTTCTATGGAGAAATGTATACAATATTGTCTCCTCTAATGAGAACAGTACCTAATCTTCTCATTATTTCTCCTTTTTCCAATTCTTCAGCATCATTAAGAACTAAGTTCATGTGTAAGTCAAAACTTTTTAAGATACCTCTGAATTCTCTTTCTCCTTTGAGTTTAATCAAAACTGGAGAATTTACTGCTTTTCCTAATGCGTCAAGTGGTCTTTGAACATTTTGTTGTCCGCTCATGATTATCACCTATACTATATTAAATATGTTTGTATAATATATAAACTTAACTATTTTTCTAATCCAAATAGGATAATTAAGCCTCTTTTTAAAACAAATATCCATTAAGAATAATTATTTTAAATTATTATACCAGTAGTTAAGGAATTTTTTAGAAAAAATTAAAGACAATATGTTTTAGACACAATAATCTCATATTAATTAGAATTTTTCTAAAAATTAATAAATTAATAAGATCAACTATAAAATTAAAAAACCAAAATTATCTTAAAAATTATTAAAAATTATTAAATTCCAATAAGATTTGAAAATAATCAATAATAATATAGCTAAACCTAATTAATATTAATATAATATATATTTTATTTACTATATAAAGGTTTGTACCTAAATAGGCAAAATAGCTAATATCTATCCCTATTTTCAAATGAAAATAAATAAAATTATCCAATATCGAAAAAAGAATAAGAAATAATTAGTAAAATAAGAAAAGAATAAGAAATAAGAAAAATAACAACAAATAAAAAAACGATTACTAAAATAAGAAAAGAATAAGAAATAAGAAAAATAACAACAAATAAAAAAACGATTACTAAAATAAGAAAAGAATAAGAAATAAGAAAAATAACAACAAATAAAAAACGATTACTAAAATAAGAAAAGAATAAGAAATAAGAAAAATAACAACAAATAAAAAACGATTACTAAAATAAGAAAAGAATAAGAAATAAGAAAAATAATGAATTAAAATCTAAAAATTAAAGTAATTAAAAAGCGGAAACTTATAAAATATCCTTTATGTCAAGGACAGGAGTTCCATTCAGCATGTCAACTCCATTGAACTTAATTACATTTCCTTCAATTTCGGTTATCTTTATTGTAGAGACTCCAATAGGATTTGGCCTGTTTGGAGCATGAGTTGAAAACAATCCTTTAATAGGGCCATTTCCCATAAAAGGAACCCTTTGCTTGAATCCTTCTGACTTATGGAAATGGAATAAAACCATATACTCCTCACCGACTTCCATGCTTGACATGCTTTCCAGGTATTCCTCATTGATGACCATTTCAGCTTCCACATCCATGGATTCTCTAGTGGATTTAGGCATATTATTGACGTCTTCAAAAGGGGATTTGATGTATCCAATTGGCTTAAAGATTATTTCCTCATCCATTATAAGCTCCTCCTGAATCAAATATCAGTACCCGTAATGGGAATCCAACTGCTTTTCAACATCCAACAAGACAGAGTTAACAGCAAGCTTCAAGAGCTCATTTCCATAAACTTCATCCACATAAACGCCGTTTTCTTCAATGTCCAATGCACCTTCTTCAATGTTTGGATCATTTTCCCTTGCTTGGCTGAACATGAATAGGCCAACTTCTCCATATTGACTCAAATCAGTCTGGTTCTTGACTTCATCTTCATTGATGATGCCTAAGACCTTTGCCATGGATAATTCTCCAGAACCTCCATGAGGTCCTTCAGATTCAATGATCTTGCTGTTTAAGGTAATCAAGAGCCCTGTTTGCTCTTCAATATCATATAATTTAGTGACAATAGGCAAATTGCCTCCATGCCCGTTTACAAT
>SUTG01000078.1 GCA_015063035.1 Methanobrevibacter olleyae | reverse complement strand
GTTCTAACTATTTCCATAAATCAAAAAAACAAATCACTCCAAAATTTCAAAAGTTCTAACTATTTCCATAAATCAAAAAAACAAATCACTCCAAAATTTCAAAAGTTCTAACTATTTCCATAAATTTGGAAACTATGTCGCTAACTGTCCTAAGTTCAAATATATAAACAAATCCATCCTCTAAGAATACAACTGAAAACATTTCGAAATCAATCTCTGGAATTGAAATCCTTGAATGTATCTGAATGCTTGACCTCTTGCCTACATTAGCAATCTCAGAGGATATGATTTCAGCATTATCATTCAATAGGCTTTCCTCAATGATTTCCTTGAATTCATCAAGAGTTGGCATCTCAGATTGGAATGCAATTACATTCAATAAGCTGCCATCCTCATAGCTTAAAGTAGCTATGCAATCAGGATTGTTCTCCAAGGGAACTTCTTCCAATTCCCATTCATCGCTGTATTTAAATGATAACTTTTCATTTGAACATGTGTTTAGATTAGACATAAAACCATCTTGAATTATTGAATTGATTATATTATTGAAAAAAAATTAATTGCTTAATATATAATATTGAATTGATTATATTATTGAATAATAATTATTTGATTATATATTGAATTGATTTATATGTTTTTTTATAATTCTTTATGAATATATATTTTATCAAATCATTTTTTAAAAATGACATCAATATAATAATCAGCCTAAAAATAATGAAATAAAATCAATATAATACTTAAAATAAAAATAACAAGTTAAAATCAATTTTTATTTAAAAATAATAAATTATAACCGTTTAGAAACTAAATAGAAAGATTTAAATTAGAATAAGGACAAAATAAGGTATGGGATTAACATTTATATAATGCCTTTAAAGAATTATAAGCTAAACGACTTATTAAGCATTTTTCACTCAATGAATCGATCCAAATAATTACTTACTCAATAAAAAAAACCTAAACTCAGTATATTTGTTAATCCCCACACCCCCCTATAAAAAGGGAACATTTTTGGAATTAAAAAAAAATTATAAAAAATAGCATTAAGTAAAAAAAACAGCCCAAAAATTTAAAAAAAAATAATCTAAAAATAAATCTTAATTAAATAATCTAAAAATAAATCCTGAATAAATGATTCAAAAATAGATTTTAATGAAAAATAATCTAAAAATAAATCCTAAATAAATGATCAAAAAATAGAATAAAAATAAAAAATAAAAGAGAAAAACAATTATCTAATACGTTTTCCCTCTTTTTCAAGAAGTCCTTTTTCCTTAATCATTTCTATGAAACGGGTATCATCTGTAACGAATTCATCATACTCTTGAACTTCTTTTTTATTGGATCTTTTTACGATTGTAAAGAGATATGAAGGCCTTCCCTTTTTCTCTTTAGGAAGCTCAGCCAATTCATAAAGAACCCTTTTTACAATCAGTTCCTTAGAGCTTTCAATAAAGCTGATTCTGTTGTCAATGTCTTCAAAGCTTTCAAAGTCACCGTTAAGCTCTTTTTCAGATAAGATTTTAGATCCTAACTTTCTGCTGATTCCATCTAAGAAGTGCAATTTACTTGCCTGCTTGCTTTGGTCATTGAAGAACTTTACATATTTAGGCTCATTGGCAGTTACAATGCTATATACCGCTTTTTCTGTTTCGAATTCCTGTTCCTTGCTTAAGTCATCATAGCTTAAGTGAGCTCTTTCCTGCTTGACGAAATCGCTATCCTTTCCAAGGGGAATCTTGTCTTGAACCTTAAGGTCAACATCATCATTCAAGTCCAAATCCATCAAAATGAAGTAATCTGTTCCAATAATACGGGCAGTCTTTTTATCATCACTATCTTTAGTGCTTAGAATCAAACCGAAATTCTCATTTTTCATAAAAAACACCCTCGCGAATTATCTTACATTATACCTTAAGATAGCTCCTATTCCACCGAATGCCCTGTATAATTGGCTTCCCTCTTCGGTTTCAGTGGAAATGATCTCTACGCTGGAACCTAATTCCTCAGCGATATTAGCCAAATCTTCGATTAGGTCTTCCTCTTGAGTGATTTTCATCTTCTCATTACATTGAGGGCAAGTCAAATCCTCTACCTTTTGACCTTCCTTTTGAGTGACTTCAGCATGGAATCCACAAGCTTGGCAATCCAAGGTTAACCTTTTGGATTTCAAGTCTTCACTAAGCAAAAGAATATCTACAGCACCCATCTGCAAATTGGTTCTTACTTCCTTTTCACCATATGAATATAAACCATGGTCATCTCTGAGCTCAGCAAGGAATCTTTGCACTAATTTTTTCTCTTGGATAACTCCCAATTCCTCTAAAGCACTGGATGCCTTGTCTATGGTTTCCCTAATACCAAACTCTCCAGTGTATGAAGTGTCTACAGTAGTGATTACCTTATCCTTAAGCTCATAATGCATGTAATCTCCATTATAGTAGTCCTCTTTAGTACCTCCAGGACCTCCAAGAACAATTCCCTTCAAGTCATCCTTGATTGGAAGGAATTCATCATCCATATGAGAGCCAATCCTTTTGAGGAACTCATGAGCCAATTGCTCAATGACCCTATCGAACCTTCTTTGTGATTGCCCACCAGCCTTATGCTTACCAGGAACACCACTGGTTAAATTAGCTACAATATTGATTCTTTTACCTTTCAAAGTAGCGATGGTTGCCTCATTTCTGTCAATTACAGCAATACCGTAAACTTCTTTGGAAGCAATCATATCCTCTAAAGGCTCAAGGAAAAATGTGCTGTCACAAATGTATCTGTAGGTTTGGATCTCTTCAGGAGGTTCAATAACTACAGTTTCCATCTTTTCAGTTCCAGGGCCTCCCTTAGGGATCATACCAACGAACAATACAAAACCATTCGGCAATTCCTTGTTGTCGTTTGTAATCATACGGATTCTTTGCATGATTACCTCAATAGCTGATTGAACATTCTTACGAGTGGTTTTACTCTTGATGTTAGCGCTTTGTCCTAATTCATCCCTCATCTGCTTGATGATATCACTTAATTGCTTTGTTGGAGGAACGTACATGGAAACAAGTTCTGTTCCCTTTCCTTTCTTTTCAGCCAATTCCTTTAATGACTTTTTAAACTCATATAATTCCTTTGAGGATACCTCACTCATTCATAACACCTGATAAAATTGATAAATAACTTTTTGATAAGTAATTAGTGTAAAAAATTAAAATAAAACAATATAATTTAAGATTATTCAAAACTTTAAAATGTAATGTCCATAGAAAAATTAAACTAACAATAATTTTTTTATAGAAAATCATTCACTAAAATAGAAATTTGCGTCAAACCATAATAATAACCTTAAATTGATATAATATATTATATATTGGCATAAGTTACTTATATAAGTAATGATGAAAATTAAAATTTTTTAAGAAAAATCATGGGATAAAAAGCAATTCACTTAAAAAAAAAATAAGAAAAATCATGGGATAAACCATCCTAAAAAGCAATCCCCTTAAAAAAATTAAGAAAAATCATGGGATAAACCATCCTAAAAAGCAATCCCCT
>SUTG01000059.1 GCA_015063035.1 Methanobrevibacter olleyae | reverse complement strand
AGCAAATTTACAAACACTTACCCAATTTCTTTATTATTTTTATAATCACAATAAGCAAATTTACAAACACTTACCCAATTTCTTTATTATTTTTATAATCACAATAAGCAAATTTACAAACACTTACCCAATTTCTTTATTATTTTTATAATCACAATAAGCAAATTTACAAACACTTACCCAATTTCTTTATTATTTTTATAATCACAATAAGCAAATTTACAAACACTTACTCAATTTCTTTATTATTTTTATAATCGTAATAACCAATTGTTTCAAGAACCTTTGAAATGTCTACCTTTGTTTCAAAGCAACCGGAAGTAGTCAATAGAACTCCTTGAGGAGCAAAATCAGACAAAGCCATCATGGTTTGATTCAAGTCCACAGGACAAGCCACTCCAACAACTGATTTGAACTTGTTTTGCTGAATGATCTTCTTAATGAAACTGGAGCCAGGAACAATGAATACCCTATAACCCATCGGTTCAGCCTTTTTCTTAATGACACCAATTGCACATTTTCCGCAGTATGTGCATTGAACTCCTGTTTCCTTTAGGCTGGCTTCACATTGAGCAGCCCTAAGACAATGAGGCAATACAATTATCTTGTCTTCAGGAGCTATCTTTTCGAATAGAGGCTTGTTGACCTTATTTCTCACTTCTATTCCAATATTGTCAACCAAGGAATCATCAAGCCCTAAAAGATTTGCAAAACTCTTCAATGGAGAATAGAACACATTTACAATAAATATAATAACTGATGGGAATAACAGTTTATTTCTTCTCACTAAAATTATTCCTAATAGAAGCCCTACAATTAGTATGACCACTATCAGAAATATTAAGAGTACAACTCCTTCACCGATTAATTGGAATGCTTGTTCATGCAATAACATATTCGTCAATTCTATAATTTTTTAAATAAATTCATTTAATACTATTTTATTTTATATATATAAAACTTTTTAAAAAAACATTATATGGAAATTAAAAAAAATCAAATATGAATTTTAGAAAAAATAATCTGATTTTTAAAAAGAATATTATAATTTAAAAAATAATATGATCTTTAATAAAGAATATTATAATTTAAAAAATAATATGATCTTTAATAAAGAATAATATAATTTTAAAAAATAATATGCTATTTTAAAAAATAATATTCTTATTCTGAAAAAACTAATTAAATCATTCAAAAAAGCTTAAAATGGCTCAATCTTATAGTTCTTAACTTCCCCTTCTATAATGACCCCATCTTTGGATTTGACTATGTTTAAGCCAGATAAGCTGTCACAGGAACATAAGATATCCTGTTCAGGGTGTGTTCCAGGAACTATTCCACAGTCCAATCTAACGTTTTCACCAACAGACAAGACCATCTTAAGGCGCTTAGATGATGGGTGATCCTTTGGAAGAACAAGTATAGGGGACTCAATATCCCTTGTAAGATAAGCAAGAGACCTTATTCCCTTTTCATATTTTTCACCAAGGTTAAATGAAGAAACAGCAATCAAATCATCTTCTTCAAGATATTGGACAATTTCATCACTGTCTGGAGTTCCAATGAATAGCATCTTATCCTCTCCAGCCTTAACTATTCCAACCATACCGCTTTCACCAAGCAAAAACAGTATTTCATCCTTACTAAATTTGATTTCAGTTTCCATGATATCACCGATAAATGATTTAATTGAGTTAAAAAGATAAAAATATCTTAATTTGTACTTAGATAGCTAATAAAAATATAATGAGCATTGAAAAAAAGTTAATTAATTGAATAATAAAAAAAGTTAAAGAGCAAATGGAACATTCACTCTTAACAATCAAAATAGCAATATGTTTATTCTTGTGCTTCTACGTTTTCACTTTGACAGGAAGGACAGATAACCTTTTTACCTAATCCTTTAAAATCATTTCCACAATCTAAGCATTTATATTTCTTTGTTTTCAATTTTTTCATTGAAAGATCAGCCATTGGGCCTCCAGAACTACACATATTATCACCTTTAATTAAAACAGTCAAATTAAAATTTAACTATTGTTAATAAGTAATTGTTTATATGTTCATTTTAGTATTTATTATTTTATATTTGAAATCAACTAGTCATAGTACTTCATTAATTGACTTGATTCTTCAGTTGATTCAAATTCATCTATGAATTCCTTCAGGTCCTTGATAAACTCTTCCTTTCTTTTATCTGAATCCTCGATAGTGGAATAATCCTTTTTAATGGTTAAATTCATTAGAATATCATCTGTTTCAAGAACAATTTTAGGATAATCATTGCTTAAGATGGTTTGATCATCAGATTCATCAAGACCATCCAAAGGATTGAAATCATCATTTGATATTAGATTGTCAAAATCATTAAACTCAATAGAATCATCATTTGATATTAGATTGTCAAAATCATTAAACTCAATGGAATCATCATCAAAGATAGGTTTGCTGTTTTCCAATTCCTTTTTGAATTCTTCAAATTCCTTCCTGAAATCAATATGCTCTTCTTTCATAAAAATCAGTGAATTAAAATAAGTAAAAAGTAAATAAGTAAATAATTAAAAAAATTAAAAAATTAAAAAAATTAAAAATTAAGAAAAGATAATGAAAATAATTATCTTCCTAGCTCGTAGAAAGAAAAAGGATAATGAAAATCAATTATCTTCCTAGCTCTTGGTGAGCTTTTGCTAAATGACCTGCAGATATTGCTGCAATTAAGGACAGTTCACCTGCCATAACAGTTGAAATTACAATTTCAGCAAATTTGTTCACCTTGCCGGATCCTGCACAATCGATTATCTGCAATCCTTCATTAGCTGTTTCAAGCCTTGTTCCACCACCAATAGTGGCGATAGGTAAATCTGGCATGTTTACAGAGAAGTATAAGTCTCCATCCCTATCCTCTGCAGTTGTAATTCCCAAGGAACCTTCAACAACATGTGCTTCATCCTGGCCTGTAGCCAAGAATATCGCTCCGATCATATTTGCGAAGTGAGCATTGAATGCCATGCTTCCTGCTGCAGCGGAACCTATCAAGTTTTTAGCAACATTGACTTCTTCAATTGCCTTTGCAGTTGTCTTAAGCTTTGCCCTTACAATAGCTTCAGGTATTAAAATGTCTGCAACAACTGTCTTTCCTCTTCCTTCAACTATATTTATAGCTGCAGGTTTCTTGTCAACACAAAGGTTTCCGCTTAAGGCCAAAGCATGAACGCCTAAATCCTCATGCAATTTAGCCAATACCTTTTCAGTGGCAATGGTTACCATGTTCATGCCCATGCTGTCTCCAGTTGAGTAAACGAAACGAGGGTAAACGTAATTTCCTACAATGATGATTGGGTCTATCTTAACCAATTTTCCATGGCTTGTTGTGGATTCTGCAATTGCCTTAAGTTCGTCAAACTTATCTTCGAACCATTGCTTGACCTTTACAGCTTCAACAACTGAATCTGTTTTGATGGCTGGTGCTCTTGTCATCTTATCACCGATAACCCTTGCATTAGCCCCTCCAGCTGCTGTGATGGCTGAACAGCCCCTATTTACTGAAGCCAATAATGCACCTTCAGATGTAGCAAGTGGGACAAAGAAATCATCTTTAGCATATTCCCCATTGACTTTCAAAGGGCCTGCCACTCCAATAGGTATCTGGACAGTTCCTATAGGGTTTTCAATATTCTTTGCAAATGCAAGTTCCATATCCAAAGTATAATCAGCCATTTTTTCAAGCTTGCAATTGGAATGTCTTTCTATAAATTCCCTTCTAATGTCTAAAGCTTCTGTTGCATTTTCAGTAAACTTGTCAATTTGATAAAGCTTCATTTCACCAGCCAATAACTTTTCAATGATTTCTTCTTTATCCATATTATCACCAGAAAAAATAGTTATCTTATAAAAATAGAATTTCGGTAAATTTTAATTTTCAGATTGTATAATTTTGATTTATTATAAAATAAAAAAAGATGGAGAGATTATTCTCCACGAGCTTCTTTAATATATTCCACGATTTCAGAAGGTTTTGTAGCTACTTTTACACCAGCAGCTGCCAAAGCTTCCATTTTGCTTTTTGCAGTACCTGAGTTACCAGCAATGATAGCTCCTGCGTGACCCATTCTTTTTCCAGGTGGTGCAGAAAGACCTGCAATGTAAGCTACAACAGGTTTTGTAATATTGTCCTTGATGTATTCAGCTGCAGCTTCTTCAGCTCCTCCACCGATTTCACCAATCAATACGATCTCTTTTGTATCAGGGTCGTTTTCAAACATGTCCAACACTTCAATGTATGGAGTACCGATTACAGGATCTCCCCCAATACCTACACAAGTGCTTTGTCCAATTCCTGAACGGGTCAATTGGCTTGCAATCTCATAAGTTAAAGTACCGCTTCTGGAAATCACACCAACATCACCTTCAGAGAAGATATGGGTTGGCATGATACCAAGTTTTCCCACTTTAGGGGAAATTACACCAGGAGTGTTTGGTCCAATTACAGTAACTCCTTTGGCTTTAGCATAAGCCATGATTTCCATAGTGTCATGAATCGGTATGTGTTCAGTGATTATGATAACCAAATCCAAATGATCAATGGATTCAAATGCAGCATCCTTTGCAAAAGGTGCCGGTACAAATATGATTGATGCATTTACATCAACATTTTCCTTAGCTTCCTCAATAGAATCAAAAACAGGAACTCCGCAAACCTCTTGTCCACCTTTGCCTGGAGTTACTCCTGCTACAATGTTTGTATTATACTTTATCATCTGTTCAGTATGGAATTGACCTTGCTTTCCAGTGATTCCCTGTACCAAACATTTTGTATTTTCATCTAATATTATCATATGAACCACAATCGAAATTTTAAATAATTTTTAATGTATGTAAATTTAATTAAGTTTAAATCAAGATAATAACTATATAAATTTTATATAAATTATTAATCACTATTATATATAGTTTTTAAATATTAAATAGTTATTCATTATTTGATTATTAAAAAAATGCTAAAATAACAATTGAAAAAATAGTGAAAAAACTAATGTAATTTTAATTAATGTAACAACTAATTAAATAAGTTTTAAAAATAAAAATATTAAAAATATCAAGTGTTAAATTAATTAAAATGATACTTAACCTAAAATTCTTGTTTTGTTTTCAAATGGTATAGATAAATCTATCATATTTCCATTCATTAATGCAGTTACAGATACCAAGACGCTTCCTGGAAGCACATTGCATGCAGTATGCCTCTTTACAAGATAGGTGTTCTTATTTCCTAAAGCTGCTCCAATCATTGCACTTGCTACAACAGCAATCTGTTCCAGTTCATTGACTGAAACAACCACAACAGGATCATCCGTATCATCAGGTGAGACATATCCGACTCCCGGAATATCAGTTCTTGTGCCTATCTTATCGCTTAGGCCTGTGACTGCTTTCATGCCACTGGCAGCTTCTATGACAGAATTAGCAACATCCGCTACAAATGATTCGCCACCATAAGTGTCAAAGGCCATAATAATGGCATCCTGATACTCACCTTCTTCAAGGTTCGCTTCTGCATAGGAGATTCCTTCCCCTCCTTTATCAGGGTCTTGTGATATTCCAGCTACATCTCCCAAATCCTCTGCATTATTTCTTAATATCTCTACAATACCTGCATTGACAGTTTCCAATAGCTCATCCTCAACAAATGCAGAGATTACAACATCATCTCCAGTGACATTTGTTAAAGCTGCCTTTCTTGCTCCCAATTCCAATAGTTTAGGAATGTCCTTTTCAATGTTTTCAACTAGTGAATCGGAAACGGAAACATCATTGCTTGAAATATCTGCACCAATAGCTACAACTTTCATAATATCAATTAATATCTTTTGCTTTTATAGTTAATATCTTTAATTATTTATTCAGAAATAAAAAATATATAAATTTATATTTAATCAATTTAAATCAATATAAATCCTCTAAAAATCAATTAAGTATTTAATTAAATAAGTTAAATATATTAATAGATAAAAAAATAATGTCAAAAAACAAGAAAATGAATCATGTTTTTAAAATGGGGAGAGAGCGTGTACAGTGAAACTAAAATAGCTATTCCAATTTTCCAAAAGAGGAAGGAAGACATCTTGAAAGTTGCTAACGATTGCATTATCAAAGGTGCAGACATTCTTGAGCTTAGAATAGATGGCATGGACAATCCTAATCCTAAGACAGTAAAGGAAATCATAGAGGAAATCAATTTCCCAACAATAGCGACCAATAGAACCTCTAAGGAAGGAGGATCCTTTAAAGGCAGCGAAGAGGATAGGATAGCTATACTTAGGGAATGCTGTGATGTGGCTGATTACGTTGATGTAGAGCTCCAAACAGATAGGGAACTCATTGAATCAATCACAGAAACAGGCGTTACATCAATCATCTCCTATCATAACTTCAAGCAAACTCCAGATTTGGACATATTGATGGACATTGTAATTCAGGAAAAGCAACTTGGAGACATTGCAAAGATTGCAGTTATGCCTAATACTCTTGAGGATACATTGACAATTTTACCTTTATTGTCTCACTTTGATAACGTTGTAGCTATTTCCATGGGAGAATTAGGTAGTTATACAAGGGTTATTGCATCTAAATTCAATGCACCATTCACTTTTGCTGTAGTGAATGACAATACAGCCCCTGGACAAATAGACATTGATACAATGAAATCATTGATGAACAGTGATCTAATCAATACAGATGATTTGAAATAATAATCATCATTGCTTTTTTTAAAATAAATTAATCAAAAATAGTATTGATAAAAATTATAAAAGCTTTTTTTATGAAAATATTAATTTAAAAATATTTAAAATTGATATAAAACTGTAAAAACTTGTTTAAAATAAACTAAATAAAAAATATCAATGCTATAAAACTATAAAAACTATAAAAACTTGTTTAAAAAAATAAAAAAGAATTAAGAGAATAAATCTCTTAATTAACTAATTTTGATTTGAATTTCCAATTACTTGACAACTCTTAAAGTCTTAGTAACTTTTTTAGCAGTGTAATACTTGGTTTGATAATGAGTGAGAACAATCTTATGTTTTCCCACTTTTTGCTTAATCTTCAAGCTTGCGATTCCTTTCTTATTGGTTTTGATAGTGTAGGTCTTGAACTTTTTGCCAGTGTAGACTCTCACTTTAACATTTACGCCTGAAAGGACCTTTTTGCTTTTGGTGCTTGTTACCTTAACTTTAAAGTATTTGCCTTTTTTGACTTTCAAAGCAGTAGGAGTCATCTTAATAGGAGATTTGCTGACTTTAATCCTACTTGTTACAGCTTTTGCAGTGTATCCTTTATCATAATCACTGACAACAACCTTATAGGTTCCAGGTTTTAGAGTTGCTTTGAATTGAACAAAACCTTTTGCATCACTGACACCGGTGTAATTATAGTACTTGTTTTTAGAAATGTAAAGCTTAATGTTCATTTTACCGGTGTGAATTGGTTTATTGGTCTTAGTGTTGATTAATTTAATCTTGAAAACCCTGCCAGATTTATAGTAGGTAGACACTTTTGGAGCTGAAAATTTAGCCGGAGCGGTTTTTACAGTTAAGTATCTTGTAAGTTGGCCGGTTTTATAGTTGTTGTCAATGGATTGGTAAATGATCTTATGCTTTCCAACAGATAATGGAGTGCTTAGGTAAAGGTTTCCATTCTTATTGGTTTTGCCAATGAACTGAGTGTACTTTTTGGAAGTGGTGTAAACAGTTATCAAGACATAAGCATTTGCCACTGCTTTACCGGTTTTCTTGTCTTTTAATTTTACTATAGCTGCATAATCTGAGTTATAATAAATGGTTCTGTTGGAAGCGGTTAGAGTGGCTTCTCTTTGTGTAATATTTAATTTAGCTTTAGCATCAGCACAATTTAAGCTATTTCCAGTTGTTTTAAGAGTTAAATTATATACACCAGAAGTTAAGTTCAAGTCTGGACTGGTATACCATCCAGTTGCATTGGTTACTCCATCTCTATCTGCATTGATATTTGAAGCATTTATCACAAATTTAACATCAGCAAATTTAATTGGCGCATTATACTTGTCAGAGAATAATTGGAAAGTATAATGTAAAAGATTGCCGTATTCCCCTGTAAGGTCTTTTGCTATGATTCTTGCATCTATTGGATTGACTGTGATTTCAGTCTTATTGTTCAATTGATAAAATCCGCCAGTTGTGAATGTAGCATTATAAGTGCCTGCAGGAAGGGAAGTGAAATTATAATAAAGGGCTATTGTATCAATATTCACACTCAACATTGTATCATTAAATACAATAATACCATTTTCATCAGTTGTTAAGGTTTTGGAAGTGGATAATGAAGTTCCTCTTTCAGAAATCTGATAGAAGTAGAATCCTGAAATGGTAACGTTTTCATTAGCTATTGGTTGATTATTTCCATCAACTAATTTGAATGTGAAGTTTCCAAATTGGTAATCAGCCTTATCTCCATCACCAACAGGAACAATAAATAATTCCTTGAAAGCAACTAAATTGATTGTTTTGTTGGTTTCATTTAATGTGTCATTTGCATAAATGATCACTAATTGACCTTTATATAATGTATTGTTGAAATCAATAGGAACAGTTAACTCAAGGGAGTAATTTCCTTCTGTACCATTTAAATTGAAGTTATCCTGATCAATATTAACAGTGACATTTTCAGTTCCATTATCATATATTACAATCAATATTAAATCCTCTTTAGTAACTGTTAAGTTAGTAACATTGTTAATGGTACTGTTTTCACCGGTTTCCTCATAAGTAACATTTACAATTTGAGAATTGCTTATTGAAAATGGAATTGTAATTGTTTTATTGGAATCATTGACCTTGATTGTATCATTAGCTGTAATGGTATTGTTTTCAACTATGTGCAATTCAAATTCAATTTCGGATTCATTACAATTCTCATTACCTAAATACTTAATGACAATGGTATAAGTACCTATTGATTTTGTGAAATTGGTTAACTTAATACCATTGGTTACATTATTTCCGCCAGTGATATTTGTAAAGCCATATTCTATACCATTAACAGTAACATTCAATCTGCTTGCATTGACATTGAGAGTCTTATTGCAATCAATAAGGATTGTGAAAGGAATTATTACATCCTCATCTATTTGAACCTTTGCAGTGGTTGCATTGAATCTTGTACCAGTTTTAGTAATGTTTAAACTAATGTTTTTACTGGATTCAGTGTAATTCTTATCCCCAATTGTACTGTTTAGGAATTGGATATTAATCAAATATTCTCCAGCCCCCAATCGATTCAAGACAATTTGAGATTCATTATTTATGCTGAAACCTACGGTAGTGTTAAAGTCTCCTTCATCAGTAAGATTCTTGTAATACACTTTAAAATTGCTTTCATTAGTGTCATTAATAGCGTTACCCTCATTATCAGTGAGAGTAAAATTAATCTTAATGGTGTCCCCATAGGTGTATTCCTTATCTTCTGCATCAAGGGTGGTGTTGATGGAATCCTCAACTGGTTCATCGTCACCTTCATTACCGTCTCCGCCTGTTTCAGGCTCATCAGAGACAAAAGTTTGCTCTCCTTGAGATAAGGTTTCAACATCATTTAAATTGTTATCAACGTCCCCAATAACACTGACATCATCTATTGCCATATCCTGAGCAATAATGTCAGCATCGCTTGAAGCAGATACTGAACTCATTGCCAATAATAGGAACAATGACATCAATGAAATCAAAAGGACATGTGATTTCTTAAATTTCATAGATTTTGTATCCTCCTTAAAAATTTTGAGTCAAATACATAAATTCTTATAAGTATCAGAACTTTATTCGATATAATATAAAGTGATTTTCACCCATTTTTTAGTTTCTATTTTTTAAATTGAATATGAAATATTCACTATAATTATATACAATATATAATTTTTTTATAATAATATATATCATTTTTGTTTTAATTTAACTAAATTAAGATTTAATATTTTTAAAAAAAACTTGATATGCAATAATATGCATTTCAACTATTTGAACTTCCAGAATAGATAAAATTATAAGAAATAATGTTATAAATACTATATGCTATAAATAATGTAGACAAACAACGCTTTAATTTATTAGGTGATAAATTGAAAGAATTCAAACTTAAATCTCCATATAAGCCACTTGGTGACCAGCCACAAGCCATTGAATCCCTTGTAAACGGCATAAAGAAGGGATTCCATGAGCAGACACTATTAGGTGTTACCGGTTCCGGAAAGACCTATACAATGGCTAACATCATTGAAAAGGTCCAAAAGCCAACATTGATCATATCACACAACAAGACATTGGCAGCCCAATTATACGAAGAGTTCAAGGTCTTTTTCCCAGAAAATGCTGTAGAATACTTTGTCAGCTATTATGATTACTACCAGCCTGAAGCTTACGTGCCAAGAACAGACACATTCATTGACAAAGAGGCATCAATCAATGAAGAGATAGACATAATGAGACACTCAGCCACCCAATCCCTTTTGTCCCGTGATGATGTGATTGTAGTGAGCAGTGTAAGCTGCATCTATGGTATAGGTTCACCTGAGGATTATGGGGAATTTGCATTCTCCATTGCTGTAGGAGATATCTACGAACGTAGCGACATTTTAAGAAAACTTATTTTCATGCAATACGAAAGAAATGACATTGCATTTGAAAGAGGGCAGTTCAGAGTAAGGGGAGATGTCATTGAAATAAATCCCGTTCATGGAACACCACCAATAAGAATTGAGCTTTTCGGAGATGAAATAGATGCCAT
>SUTG01000094.1 GCA_015063035.1 Methanobrevibacter olleyae | reverse complement strand
TAATTAAAACTATAAAATTAATTTTCTGAATTAAACCACGTGAATTTTTTATCCAACATTAAAACAATTATAATTGGAACTATCAGTAACACTAAATTCATCACAACAGCAAATGCTCCTGATGGTGCTGCTGCCTGCTGAAGTCCTAATCCTATTGAAAGGAATGCAAACATATTATTTACCGCATGCATAGCTGATGAAGATTCTAAACCTTGACCATACCATGTTAAAAAACCATAAGAAAATCATATACATAATACTCCAATTAGTGCAAAAATCTGGTAAAATCTTACCATTATTTTTTTACTTCCCTTTTTGGATTATTTTTATGTTTGGATTTATATATTTAAGTGCGTTATATTTATATCTTAACTTGCCGTAGAGGAATACTGACAAATATCATAAAATTAAATGATTCAACCAGAACCATTGATGTATATCTTAAAAACACAGCAATAACCATTAAAAAGTAGTTAAAACATTAAGTTCCTTCCTATTTCACCCTTTTTTTATTATCTATTTAAATCAAGTACAAATGAAGAATTACTCCTCATTATTAATTTTACGTTTATATAACATTATTCTTAAGGTGTGTTGTCACTGAAACTGAATTAGAAATCACTATTTTGAAAGTAATTTTTTCCAGAACATTTATACTTTTATTTGATGTGATACAAAGATATTATATAATATTATGTTTCATTTTGTTAACTGACTATTATTTTAGTTAATAAAACTATCCGATCTTTTTGGATATGAAACTTGATAATAATTATAATAACTGTGATTAAAAATGAAGATGTTATTACGATATTTTATTAAAACACAATGGAAAAAACTTATTCCACTCATCGTTTTCCAGTTTATTGCAACATCTTCCCAGTTCTATGGAATTTACATTGTGGGAAAATTACTGAATTTAACCTTAAAAGGAACTGATGTAGAATTTATGGGCTATTATGAAATTATTATGATAGTGGCAACCATAATAACTATCCTAGCAACGTTGGCAGTTTATGCAATTGCTGTAAAAATAGCCTCGTCTACAGGATATAACATTAGAAAAAGATTGTTTCATGTATATGCCAATGCTCCTCTTGAGGTAATTCAAAACTTTAATAGTACTGGTTTGATGAGTCGTACAACCAGAGGAATGTATACTATGAGAAACTTCATATTTAACGTTCTTGGTTTCTTATCACTAATTCCTTTCGTCTTTCTAGTACTGTACCTGGATCTTAATTATATGAGTTCTTTCCTGGGAATTGTATATCTGATTTTAATGGCCTTGATTTTAGTCTTTGTTTATAAAATCTTAAGATATGCATGTGATGAATATTTTGGACTTAAAAAAACATTTGCCAGCATTAATTTCTTATTTAGACAAGGCGCATTATTATTTGAAAATGTACGATTGAATAACAAACAGGAATATGAAAAAGATAAATTTCAGGATGCTATAGAAACATCCTATACAACCAGTTTGGATTATTCTAAAAGAACAAGTTATTTCTATCCGTTATTTTTAATAGTATTTAATTTGTTCATAGTGCTATTGATACTCCTGGCTAGTCAGGAATTGATTACTGTTAAAATGGATGTATTTGAATTAGTAATACTTTTCCAATTCGTATTATTTACTTTAACTAGCGTAAAAATGTTACCTTCAATATTTAATGCATTGACAAAAGTAAACGGAACATCAAAAAGAATTGAAGAAGTATTGATTCACGAGGATAAATTAGAAGAAGAATATTATAAATTTAAAAACAACAATAATCCGAACATTATTGAATTTAATGATGTAAGCTTCAAATATAATACAGACAATGTACTTCAGGATGTGACATTCGATGTTGAAAAAGATTCTACAATAGCAATTGTAGGTAAAATTGCAAGTGGAAAATCAACAATATTATCACTTTTAAATGGATTATATCCATGTACTGATGGTGAAATAAAAATAGACGGCAATGATATTAATAAAATTAACAAGAAAGACTTAAAAAGTAAATTATCAATTGCAACACAAAAAGTATTCCTATTTAATGATACTGTAAAATCAAATGTTACTCTAAATGATGATTCAATTGATTCTGATGATATTAAACGGATAGCTGAATTATCAGCTTTAGATGAATGTATTGATGATATTGATGACTTTTTAAACTATAAAGTCAATGAAAAAGGAGCTAACCTTTCATTCAATATAAAAAATAGACTGAATATAATGCGTTGTCTTCTTAAAAAAGCTGATATCTACTTATTTGATAATGTGTTTACTACATACGATAAGAATTCTCAGTACACTATGTTTGAAAAGATTAGAGAACATTTAAAAAATAAGACAATAATTATTGTAACAGATAATATTGAAATATTGAAAAATACTGATAAGATAATTCTATTGGATGATGGAAAAATTAGTACAATAGGCACTCATTCCGAATTAATTGAAAATTCAGAATATTATAAAAACCTAGTTGATACAGATAAAGGGATGATATTATGAAGAGACCTGCTGATTATACGGATTTTATAAATTTTATTAAGGAACTCTTAAAACCTTATAGGATACGATTTGCTATAATTACTGTATTACTTCTGGTTTACTCTATATGTGCCATTAATTTACCTAAAATATTGGGAAAAATAATCAACATGTTCGGAGAATATACAGCGGGAAGTACAATTTTCTTCTCATCAAAATTTACAAATCTCCTACTTGAGGTAACAGTACTTATCCTGATAACATATATTCTTAAAATAGTTATCACATACATAACTTATCCTGTAAGTGATAAGATTACGCTGGGACTTCGTGAAAGAATTGATAAGAAAGTTCACAGCCTTAATTACAGGTACCTCAATGACACTCACTCTGGAGAAATAATGTCAAGAATTAATCATGATACTCTTGTCATACGGGCATTTATGGGTGTTAAAGTATCTACAATAATTTCTAAAACGTTATTATTAATTCTTGCTGTTGTGATGATGCTGATGCTTGACTGGGAATTAACTAAATGGTATCTGCTGATAATGTTAGTAACCATCATATTAATTGTGTTAATCAACAAGTATAGTGTAGATTATGTGAAAGAATCACGAGGATATATGAGTAAGATGATTGCATTGATTGGAGATACACTTCTGAACAAAACTATTGTAAACACAAATGATAATAATAGTTATTGTGAAGACCGGTTTGACCAGTTAAATAAGCTTGATAAAAAAGCATTTAGTAATGCAACCCGTAAGGCAGTAATCATTGAACCGATAACATTGCTCATGTCTAACCTGGTCTACATTCTAATATATGCAATTGCAATAGACATGTTATTTAATAAAACAATAGATCTTGTAGTTCTATTGGATTTAATAATTTATGGACAGATAATTATCAACCAACTTAAATACTTCGGAAAAACTATACGGGAACTGCAGGCAACATATTCCAGCTTCCTGACAATCTATGAATTACTAAACCAGCCTGATCAGGAAGGAACAATTGAAAACACTGAAGACATAACCAAAGGAGAAATAGAATTTAAGAATGTTTCATTCGGTTATGATGACAATAAAGTATTGGATAAT